>NZ_JAUQOO010000039.1:0-22672 GCF_030580745.1 Pseudomonas serbiensis | reverse complement strand
CGGCAGCCAGAGCGCCGTGGTCACCGGGCCGAAAGGTGAAGAGATCCACTGCGACCAATACGGCCGCGTCAAAGTCCAGTTCCATTGGGACCGCGAAGGCCAGGCCGACGACAAGACCAGTTGCTGGCTGCGCGTCTCCTCCGCCTGGGCCGGCGCCCAGTACGGCGGCATCGCCATCCCGCGCATCGGCATGGAAGTGCTCGTCACCTTCCTGGAAGGCGACCCCGACCAACCGCTGATCACAGGCTGCCTGTTCCACAAGGAAAACGTCGTCCCCTACGAGCTGCCTGCGAACAAGACCCGCAGCACCTTCAAGACCCTCAGCTCACCGGGCGGTGGCGGCTACAACGAACTGCGCATCGAAGACAAGAAAGGCCAGGAACAGATCTACCTCCACGCCCAGCGCGACTGGGACGAGAATATCGAGAACGACCAGAAGATCCGTGTCGGCAACGAGCGCCATGACACCGTCGAGCAGAACAGCTACAGCGAGTTCAAGGCTGAGGAGCATCACACGGTCTATGCAGACCGGAAGGTTGAGACGAAGGCGAATGACCATTTAACGGTAGCCGTTAATCAGCACATCAAGATAGGCACCGGCCAGTTCATCAATGCAGGCCAGGAAATCCACGTCAGCAGCGGCATGAAACTCGTGCTCGAAGCCGGCAGCGAACTGACCCTGAAAGCCGGTGGCAGCTTCATCAAGATCGACGCCAGCGGCGTGACAATGAGCGGGCCGGTGATCAACGTCAATGCTGGTGGTAGCCCGGGCAGCGGGACGGGTGCAGCGCCGTTGTTGCCGGGGCCTTTGAAGCAGGCGGATGCGGATAAGGCTGGGCAAGTCGTGAAACCTTCACTCGCCTCCTTTAAGGCGCAGTCAAAAGCCGGAGCATTGCTACCAACCCCATCGTGCCACCTTGACGCATCCGGCCATTGCCCCATCCACCAAGCGGGTGCGACAACATGATCGACGCCATACCTTCCCCATTCAAACAATCAGCTTCATCCGGCCTAATGTGCCTGATTCTAGATAGCAGCTTTGACGCGGATCTCCTGAACCACTTATTTCAGGGTGAGAACCAAGCGAGCCCTAACTGCATTCCGCTATTCATCAACACACCATATGCCGACCTCCAACCAAACGGTCCTTACATCGTCTTGTGTCCTGCAAAGAGCATGTCACAGGAGTTTGCTGCCGCCCTGCTTGAACAGGAAGATGCCGGGTGCGTTGCCTGGTTGAGCAGTTCAGCATCACTTGATCAGGGTATTGAACATTGGCGTAGTCTGCTTACCGTAAGAACGGACGATGAACCGCAACAAATGATGCGTTTTTACGATCCGCGCTGGCTGGAGCCACTGCTGCTCAGTTTCAGCGAGGCCGAACAGGCGCAGTTCATCGGTCCGTTTACCGCCCTGGCTTGGCGCAACGAAATCGGCTGGCGGTATTACGCAAATCCCCCCCAGAGCCTCACAACAACAGTGCAACCTACAGCATGGTTGTATTTGAGCTCTGAACGGCAAGTGTTGATTGAGCAGGGTCGTTTGAAGGTCATTGCTACACGCTTTGCCGAGGACTACCGCGATGCCTTACCAGCAGAAGATCCAGTAGCGTTCGTTTACCGCCAGTTGCTGGCCGGTAAAGAAATAGGCTACGAGCAGATTGCCGATCAGGAGCGTTGGCTACGCTTGGCAATCGGTCGCGGCGACAGTTTCTGGAAGCGCTCTCCGGATGCCGAAGTGCTGGCTCGAAGCGACGTAGCTCTTGGAGACAAATTGGCTCAACTGGAAAGCCTGTGAAACATAAGGACGATGAGCAATGAGTAACACCTATACCGTTAAGAGCGGCGATACCCTCAGCCACATAGCTGCCGCCAACAAATGCTCGGTGTCGGATTTGCAGGCACTAAACCCTAATATCACCAACCCTGACTTCATCAAGCCCGGTTGGGTGATAAAGTTGCCCAATGCCGCAACCAAACCCCTTCCACCGCCTAAACACGCAGACAACCAGAGCACTACCAATGTCAAAGGCGCAGCTCAGTGCAAAGACGAACTGGTTGATGTGGTGCATATCACCGGCGAACAACACTTTTACATCCTGACGGAACAAGAGTCCAAAGCTCTGAAGCAGCAGACTGATATCGTTAAAAAACTCATGGACGAGTTACATCAAAATCTGGCGAAAGCTACTGAAGCCAGCAAGTGCGCAAAAATCAAAGACCCTAAAGCCAGCTGCTCTTGCAGCAACTGTGTCAAAGACGCCTGGAACTCGAAGGCTGAAGAGGCTGGTCTTTTACAACGATCCGAGCCGCCAGCGGAAAAACCCAAAGCCACCATCGACCGCCAGGAAGATTTGCAGGGACAACTGGCAACGGTACAACAGGCGCGTGACTGGTATCAGCGTTATGCGCCAAAAGCCGCGCTTGAGGGCAGCTATCTAGAGAGTAACTGGAGAGACCTGCAAGCAAAGAAAGTAGCCGAACTCAATGCTCAGATTAAGTCGCTTCGTACCCGAATTGCCGCAGTCAGCAAACCCGAGGCAGGCGAAAGCTCCACAAGTGCCAATGGCGCAGCACCTGATCTCAAACATGGCAGAGGTCGCGGCACAGAAAGCCAAACAGGTCGCCAAGTAAGAACAGGGGTTACCGTCATCGAAGTTATCTCCCTTAGCGATCCTAGTCGTCGACATTATATTCCGATGGTTTACCGGCAACAGCTCGACTGGAAAGTGAAGGTCAATACCAACGTTATCCAAGGCAAGCCGCTTGACAAGAATCTGATCAAAGAGCTGATCAAAGATATCCGTACCGCCGTCGATGACAGCCGAAAAACCAGCCCATTAGGAAGCCTGGAAGCCAAGTTCGCTAGCTGGACAAGCAAAGACGATAACCTTCTAAACGCACTTCATAAGGAATGCTCGTGGACATCCAACGAAGCAGACTCTGCCAAGTATGCCGTGTCCGCAGAAGCCCATGCTTTCCGCTTCGCAGCCAGCGCTAGCGCTGGAATCAATAGTTGGGAACCAGGCAAAGGCAACGTCGAGATAGGCGTAAAAGGCAGCGCCGCGATCTCTCTGGCTGAAGGCTCCGTAGCGCTGAAAAGCTTCTTTCCTGACCAAGGCGGTTATGTCGTGCGCATGCCGTACCGCAATGCACAAGGCAAGGAGGTGGTCAGCGAAATTGGTATATTCCGCCTTGACGGCAAGGTTGAGCTTTCCTGCTTCCTTGGGGCCACCGCACAGGGACAAGCTGGAGTTAAGGCCCAATACAAACCTGTGGAAGTTGAAAACTCAGGTGCTACTGCGTTACTCAGTCCGCCAAGCTTGGATGTAGATAGAAAACGCGGTGGTAGCCTGGGTTTGAAAGGCAACGCCTTTGCTGGCCTGCAAGGTGGCGGCACCGTAACCGGAACGTTGAAGTGGCTTGATCCGACCAAACAAGGGGTTGGTAAAATTACCGCTGGCCAGGCTAATGACAGTGGCAGTACGGACTGGGCTAGCTTGGTCGAGATTAAAGCAGAGGGTAACGTTGCCTTGGGTGTTGGAGCCAGCTTTGATTTCGGGATTGATATTCGGGAAAACCGCCTGGCTATCAACTGTAAAGCGAGTCTGGTTTTTGGCCCTGGTGCTGGTGGTGGATTTGGTACGACTGTTGATATAGAAAAGATTGGTGAACTGGCCTATGTCTTTTGTAATGCACTGTCAAAAGCTGACTTCCACTATCAGCTATCCATCACCAAAGAAGCCTTTGATTACATGGCCAGGGGATTGTTTCAGATCGCAACTCATCCAGCGACAGCAGCAAAGAAAGCCTTTTCGGACGGCCGCCTTCAGATGAGCAGATGGTGGTCGCGCCGAGAAGCGACCAAACAAGAAGCACAAACACTGGCAAATTACTTGCTGGCTAATCAGGCGATCAATGTTAATGGAAAGAAAATTCCTCTTAACATTTTGCCGCCGGAAACGATTGGCCCCATGCTATATGTTTTGACTGAAAGTTTCGTGGAGAGCTGGGCAGAAGATCAGGAAAAAGCCGTCGTGCTATTGCTATCTCACTTAACCACTTGGCGGCATTTCATTGAAGTATTGGAACACTGTTCCAAAGATGGTAGTACGGTCAATGCCATGGAAAGCCTGGATCGCCTGAATGCTTTGCTAGACGGTGCGGAACAGCAGCAGTTCAATAAATTCATTGGAACCTTAGCAGCAATCAACATTAACTCTTCGACCAGGCAAATCGGAATGATTGCTTGGACCCCAGGCCTACCTTGGAGAAAAGAAAGAACACTGATAGCTGCAAGACAAAGCAATTTATTTGATGGTATTGCTTAAGTGAAGGCGCCTTGGGCGCCTTTACTGCCCATTAGTCAGAGTCGCTCACCTGACTGGATAGCACATCGAAAACTCGTAGAGCTATAGTGATATTCCTGAACAGGACTCGAAGCCCAGCGTCGAACAATTGGAGCAGCAATTAAAGGTCCCTCTGAAATATCGGAGCCCCTTTTAATCCTTTGAGAGCCTGATGGTGGGCCTTGGGGATCATTAAGAGGAGAGTTTTTATAGTAATCCGCGCCATACCAGTCATTGACCCAGTCGGTCGAATTACCTGAAAGCCCAGCAATCCCCAATGAATTAGGAGCAAAGCGATCTACAGGAAAATTATCCTCTTCATCCGGTTCAGGGAAATTTTTCCCGTAATCAAGGCTGCCGCTATCTGTTGGAAATAATAAATGCTGCCCCCGGCTACGAGCGGCATACTCCCACTGAGCCTCTGTGGGCAAGTCAACCGCATAGCCACTTAGCTTGCCTAACCATTGACAGTAATCCTTGGCTTCCTGCCAACTTTTAGTAGGCGCTGGCAGATTGGGTTTATAAAAACGCTTGAGATCCTCTCGCTTTCGATCTTCCTGATCGTACAGTGGTTTCCGATTTGCTATAAAAAACAAATCAAAATCCCCCAGTGTCGTTTGAAAGCGCGACAGATAGTAACTACTCAATTTAACAGGATGAACAAAATCATCATCACCACTCGGGCTGATATTACACATCCGCTCCGGCGCAACTCCACAAGGCCACTCGCACACATTCTTTTCGTCATATTCGCAGATCCATCCAAAGTCCCCCATATCAAACTGGCCGCCCTCGACAAATACCATATTGTCAATCGACTTCACCACAGTGCTGAGTACATTGCCGCGTAACTCGTTGGAAAGATCCGGATATTGGGTATTAATCTTGGCAGCGATGGCAGCGACTTTCTCTGGCGTGAGACTTTGGCTCTTCGGCAATGGACCAGATTCGGCGTTGCATCCAACCATCATCAGCATGGCGGGCATGGCAATTAAAAAAGGACGTAGCACTGAGGATATCCTTATTAGGCTCGTTAACTACTGAACACTATCATTCCTCGCCTGTTTGACAAAGCGCTGCCACCAACCGCCAGCTAGAGTTTTCACCTACACACTGAGTAACAAACAACGCTTTGGGGGCCACACGTCATGGCCGACATCACTTTCACGCGCCTGTTCGCGAATAAATTCGCTACTACTTTTCGGGTGCCACAATCACCGTACACGTCATCCCAGCCGCCAGCAGCAACCCTTCAGGCACCTGATCCAGGTGAATCCGCACCGGAACGCGCTGGGCGAGGCGGACCCAGTTGAAGGTCGGGTTGACGTCGGCGATGAGTTCGCGGCTTTGGGGGTTGTCGCGGTCGTAGATGCCGCGGGCGATGCTTTCGACATGGCCCTTGAGCACTTCGCCGCTCATCAATTGCATCTCGGCCGGGTCACCCACGTGGACGTGGGGCAGTTTGGTTTCCTCGAAGAAGCCGTAGACCCAGAACGAATTCATGTCGACCACAGCCATCTTCGCTTCGCCTGCACGGGCATAGTCGCCGCGATGGACGTTGAGGTTGGTGACGTAACCATCAACCGACGCCAGCACGCGGGTGCGTGACAGGTTGAGTTCGGCCGCTTCCAGACGAGCCTGGGCCAGTTGGTAATCGGCAAGGGCCGAGGTGGCGATGTTGCTGGCGTCGTCGCGGTTCTCGGTGGAGACCACCAGGTTGTCCATGTCGGCGCGGCGTTTGGCGTTGAGTTTGCGCATCTCCCAGGTGGCCTTGCGCGAGGCCAGCAAAGCCTCTGCTTCCTTGACTGCAATCCGGTAATGCTCGGGGTCGATCTGCATCAGCAGGTCGCCCTTTTTCACCTGCTGGTTATCACGTACCGGCACATCGATCACGGTGCCGGCCACTTCCGCCGCGACGTTGATGATATCGGCTCGCACCCGGCCATCGCGGGTCCAGGGTGTTTCCATGTAGTGCACCCACAAGGTCCGGCCGATGAAGATGGCAAGGGCCAGGACCAGCAAGGTGGCGATCAGACTGAAGAGCTTTTTCATCCAGAGGTTCTCGAACCGGGCATCAACGATAAAAGGGCAGCGCCAGCGCGCCGAAAATGCAGGTGAACAGGCTCAGGCGCAGCAGCGCCGGGTGCCAGAAATGTCGGTACAGATCGAACCCGGCCAGCAGTCGGTCCAGCGCCCAGGCCAGTACCAGCGCAATCAGGAACATCAGGGTGATGGTCGGCATGTACAGGCCGTGGAACGCGATTTCACGAGGCATGGACGACTCCTTGTGGGCGGCCATGCACGGCCAGTGGTGATTGCGGGTCCAGCAGCGAGGTACGGATGAAATGCAGGTAGCTTTTGACCCGGCGCAGCACTGAGGTGTCGAAGTGCGAGGCAAAGGGTTCGTCGGTCAGTTGCACACGACTGATGGCGTGATCGACCGCCACCAGACAGCGCTCCAGATTGCTGGCATCGGGCTGGATGAACAGGCGGATCAGCGACCGGCCCATGACCCGGATCGCAATGCGCCAGGACTGGTACTCGGCGTAGCTGGGATGGATCGGCAGGACTGCTTGCTCCCGGCGCAGCTCGATAATCGCGTGGCCGATTTCCAGCACCGTAAACATCCAGTGCAGCAGTTCACGCTGCACTTCAGGCCTGCCGACCGCCAGACCATAAGCCTGATGCATCAGGTCGCGGGTCTGGCTTTCAAAGCTGGAGCCCAGCCTCGGCAATGGTGCGCTGATGGCGAATATCACTTGCCGACGCAGGGCGTCCTTGAGGCGCTCCCACATCCAGCGGCTGTTGGGCGGCAGGATGATTGCGCCTGCTGCGGCGCAGAACAACATGCCGACGACCATGGCGATGTAATCGTTGATGAAGGTGTAGGGGTTGTAGAGCGTGAGGTTGTCCGGTACCGAGCCAATGCTGAAAAAGATCAGCAAACCCAGCCCATAACCGGCCCACTGAGGACGCGAGGCCAGGAAGGTGCCGACCACCAATACCGGTGCCAGAAACATGCACAGCAATGGAAAGCCGTCGATGTGCGGGAATATGAAGAAGGTTTCGGTAAAGCCCAGAATCGCGCCCAGCAAGGTGCCGCATGCCATCTGGAACGACATGCGCCGCGGGTTGTTGGTGGTGGATGACAAGGCAACGGTCGCAGCCGACGCCAGGGTCATGATCGCGCCGCTGGGCCAGGCCGTCAGCACCCAGTACGCACTCAACAACGCTACGACTGTGCTCGCACGTACACCGGCTGCCAAGGCAGTCATCCAACTGGTGCGCGGCACAAACGACTCTTCCCACTGTTCGCGCACATGGTTGTGATCAGCCAGTGAAGCATGGGTCTGGGCGTAGTCATGCAGGTCGTTGACGAGGCGATACAGCAACTCGAAAGCCGTGTGAAAATCCAGCAACTCGGCTTCATCCGGCCCGCTTTGCTCAAGCTCGGCACGCATGCTGCGAACCAGGTCGGGCAGTTCGGTTTTGAAGACTTCCAGACGTTGCACCAACACTGCCGCATCGCCAATGGTCAGGGACCGGTCGGCAAAAGCATCGAGTAATTGGGCCAAGGCATTGAGGCCCGGATCGACCCGGTTCATGACCGAATTCACCTGACTGGCTCGCAGCCGCGCCAGCAATTGATGCAGGGCATTGAAGCGCGTGGTGATGGCCATGAACTCGCTGTTAAGGCGATTGAGCCGCCCGTTGCGGCGGCGCATGTGCGGGTCTTCAAACACCGTTACGCTGCGCATCCCTTCCAGGCCGATGGCTTCGGCGACAAAGCGCACGTTGCCGGTTTCAAAGGCATCCCTCTCGCTGACGCCACGCAAGCCATCCACAACAAAACGGGCAAACACACCGAAGCGCTGATACAGCGCGTTGCGCATTGCAGCGGCGGAACTCTGCGGCAGGATCGCCGCCGTCACGGCAGTGGAGCAGACAATACCCAAAGCGATTTCCATCACCCGCCAGACCGCTGCCATGAACGAGCCCTCCGGGTGAGCCAGTGCGGGCAGGCCGACCATCGCTGCCGTGTAGCCAGCCAGCACAAAACCGTAAGCCCGAAAGTTGCGATAACGCGCTGCGCCTGCCGAACAGATCCCGACCCACAGCGCCAGGCACCCCAGAAACGGCACCGAGTTCTGTGCGAACAAGGCCATCAGCAGCACCATCATGGCCGAACCCGCCAACGTGCCGAGCAGACGGTAGAAGCTCTTGGCAAACACATGCCCGCTCTGTGGCTGCATGACGATGAACACAGTGATCATGGCCGTGCGCGGTTGAGGCAACTCCAGGCGCAACGCCAGCCAGTAAGTGAGGAACGCGGCAATCAACACCTTGAAGATATAGATCCAGGTGACCCCGTCGCTACGCGCCCAACTATTGAGCTCTCGCACCAGAAGCCGTAGGAGCGAATTCATTCGCGAAGGCCCCGGTAAGCCTGCTGAAGATGTAGCGTCTGGAATACTGTCTTCGCAGATAAGCGGAGCGCCGCCCGATCCGCTCCCACGAGGTGAGGTTTTATTCATCAGGAAGCCCGCCGCCCAGCGCCACCACCAGCCCGGCGTACACACTCAGGCGAGCGGCTTCGATCTGCTGCTGAATCTGTTGCTGACGAAACAACAGCGTCTGGGCATTGAGCACGTTCAGGTAGTCGGTCAGGCCGCGCTGATAGGCGATCAAGGCAATGTCATAGGTCTTCTGGGCTGCCGCGACGGACTCGGCGGCGAACACCTGCTGCTTGTCCATGGAGGCACGGCGGATCAACTGATCGGAAATGCTTTTGAGGGCCATCACCAGTGTCTGGTTGTAATGGGCCACGGCCAGGTCATAACCCGCCACGGCCTGGCCCAGCTCCGCTCGCAGGCGTCCACCGTCGAAGATCGGCAGGCTGATTGCCGGGCCGGCTTTATAGCTGAGCTTGCTGCCGGTCAGAAACTCCAGCATCCCGCCGCCCGTGGCCATATAGCCAAGGCTGCCGACAAGATCGACGTTGGGATAGAAACCCGCATGCGCCACATCGACTCCACGCGCCTGCGCCTCGACACGCCAGCGGCTGGCAACCACATCCGGGCGCTGGCCCAGCAGTTGCGCAGGCAATGCCGAAGGCAGTTTGAGTGCGGTGTGCAGCGACAGGCTCGGGCGTAGCAGCCCAGCGCCCTCACCCGGCCCCTTGCCCGCCAGAACGGCCAGTTGATTACGCTCCAGCGCAATGGCTTCTTCCAGCTCGTCGATTTGCCGATGGGTTTCCGGCAGAGGTGTTTCGGCCTGGCTGACCTCGAAATGCGTACCGATGCCGCCTTTCAAACGACGCTGGGCCAGATCGAGAATCTGCTTCTGCTGGGCCAGCGTGGCTTCGACGATATCCAGCCGGGCGTAGTGCAGAGCCAGCTGGATATAGGCGCGGACGATATTTTCCTGCAATTCAAGTTGGGCCTGACGTTGCTCGGCCGCACTCATGTGCGCCAAGTCAAGCGCTTGTTCGCTGGCGTTGCTTTCGCGGCCCCAAAGATCGAGGGCGTAACTCAAACCCAGCGATGCATTGTTGTCCCAGGTGCGAGTATTGGCCAGTTCGCCAGGCCCATAGAATTGATCGGTCGGCCAGTCATGACGAGCCAGATTGGCACTGCTGTCGACATGCAGACCTTCGGCGGATTCGGCAATCCCGGCCAGCGCCTTTGCCTGACGCACGCGCGCGGCAGCCATCGCCAGGCTCGGACTGCCCTGAGTTGCCAGCGCTATCCAGCGGTTCAACTGGGGGTCGCCATAGGCACGCCACCACTGAGCGTCAGGCCAGTTGGCGTCCATGGCAGCGCTCTGGATAGCCTGATCGGTGGCCAGGCTGTCGAGGGGCAATGCCCTGCCTTGTGAGGTGATTCCGTCGGTTCCGATACAGCCGCTGATAGTTAACGATACAACCCAGACA
Organism: Pseudomonas serbiensis; assembly: GCF_030580745.1. Taxonomy (NCBI): domain Bacteria; kingdom Pseudomonadati; phylum Pseudomonadota; class Gammaproteobacteria; order Pseudomonadales; family Pseudomonadaceae; genus Pseudomonas; species Pseudomonas serbiensis. Next base: position 12,392 of record NZ_JAUQOO010000039.1, on the reverse strand, counting down.
CTGAGGAGCCTGAAGCCCCAAATGATGCGACGCGGCACAGCTGCGAGTTCCCGACTGGAAATGAAGCGCTATTGAGTGGCGCGATTCTAGGGGGCGGCCTGCACGGCGATAAGCTGGCGAATATGTGATTCTTTATTACAGAAACGGTGATAATCCCTTGCCATGTGCCAGTAACTTCATGTCACAATTTGACATGCCTTCAGAGAATTGCACATGGACACTCTGCAAAACATGCGCGCCTTCTGTTGTGTGGCGCAAGCGGGCAGCTTTACCGCAGCCGCAGCACAACTGGACACCACCACCGCCAACGTCTCTCGGGCCGTCTCGAACCTCGAAGCGCATTTGCAGACACGCCTGCTCAACCGCACGACCCGCCGTATTGCCCTGACCGAAGCCGGCAAGCGTTATTTGCTGCGATGCGAACAGATTCTGGCCTCTGTCGAAGAGGCGGAAGCCGAAGCCAGCGATGCCCACGCCCGACCGACCGGCCAGCTCAAGATGCATTCGATGCCCGGTGTCGGCCAGCATTATGTGATCGATGCCATCGCCCGCTATCGGCAGAGCCACCCGGATGTGTCCTTTGACCTGACCATGACCAACCGCGTGCCGGACCTGCTTGAAGACGGCTACGACGTGTCCATCGTTCTGGCCAGCGAACTGCCGGACTCAGGTTTTGTGTCGCAACGCCTGGGCATCACTTACAGCATCGTTTGCGCCTCGCCGGCCTACATCAAGAACTTCGGCATGGCCTACACGCCAGCCGACCTGCTGAACCACGCTTGCCTGCGCCTGGTCAGCCCGGTGTTCCCGCTGGAAAAATGGGTGTTCGACGGCCCACAAGGCCAGGAAATGGTCACCATCAACAGCTCGCCCCTGCTGGTCAACTCTGCCGATGCCATGCAGACCGCTATTTCCAGCGGCATGGGCATCGGCATACTGCCGATCTACTCGGCCATCGACGGGTTGCGTAACGGCACCTTGATGCGGGTCCTGCCCGACTATCGCTCCCAGGAGCTGAACCTCTACGCCATCTACCCGTCGCGCCAGTATCTGGATGCGAAGATCAAGACCTGGGTCGAATACCTGCGTGGTTCGCTGCCTGAAATCCTCGCCGCCGACGAAGCAGATCTGCATATTCATTCGATGAAATCGCTGGCTTGAGAGTTTGCGTGTGCAAAACCGGCTGCCCAAGGGCCGACAAGAATGTTAGCGTGCTACTCATTCAACCGCTCAAGAGTGACTGCCCCAATGAAAAAAACCGTACTCGCCTTTAGCCGTGTCTCCCCTGAAATGGCCGAACGCCTGTCGCAAGATTTCAACGTGATCGTGCCAGACCCGAAACTGGGCGACCTCAATGCCCAGTTCAACGAAGCGCTGCCCGAGTCCCACGGCATGATCGGGGCAGGCCGCAAACTGGGGCGCGAGCAGCTTGAAGGGGCCACGAAACTGGAAGTGGTATCGAGTATTTCGGTGGGCTACGACAACTACGATGTCGGTTACCTGAGCGAGCGCGGCATCCTGCTGACCAATACCCCGGACGTGCTGACTGAAAGCACCGCCGACCTGGGCTTTTCGTTGATCATGAGCAGTGCCCGTCGTGTCGCGGAGCTGGATGCCTGGACCAAGGCCGGTAACTGGAAGCGCAGCATCGAAGCGCCTCATTTCGGCACCGATGTACATGGCAAGACGCTGGGTATCGTCGGCATGGGCAATATCGGCGCCGCCATTGCCCGTCGTGGTCGCCTGGGTTTCAACATGCCGATTCTGTACAGCGGCAACAGCCGCAAGACTGAAGTCGAGCAAGAGCTGGGCGCTCAATTCCGCACACTGGATCAATTGCTGGCCGAGTCGGATTTCGTCTGCCTTGTGGTGCCGCTGAGCGAGAAGACCCGCCACCTGATCGGCCGCCGTGAACTGGCGCTGATGAAGCCCGGCGCAATCCTGATCAACATTGCGCGCGGCCCGATTGTCGACGAGCCGGCGCTGATCGAAGCCTTGCAGGACGGCACCATTCGCGGTGCCGGTCTGGATGTGTACGAGAAAGAACCGCTGAGTGAGTCGCCACTGTTCAGCCTGAGCAATGCAGTGACCTTGCCGCATATCGGCTCGGCGACTCACGAAACCCGTCAGGCCATGGCAGATCGTGCCTACCATAACCTGCGCAGCGCGCTGCTGGGTGAGCGGCCACAGGACCTGGTCAATCCGCAGGTCTGGAAGGGTTAATACCCTTTTCGCGAATGAATTCGCTCCTACCGTAGGAGCGACTTCAGTCGCGAAGCGGAGCGTTTGGGTATACCAATGACTCTTTTTGCGAAAGCTCTTTCGGCTTCCTGAACACCAGCACATTCCCCAGCATCACCAATGCCAGCCCGAAGAGTGCGGGCACTGTCCATTGGTAGCCTTCGACCCACGCCGAAATATTCAGCGCCACCACCGGAAACAGCACGGTGCAGTAAGCCGCACGCTCAGGCCCCATGCGTCCGACCAGTGTCAGGTAGGCCGTGAAACCGATGACCGAGCCGGGTATAACCAGATACAGCAGCGAACCGATATAGCGGGTATTCCATTCAAAAACGAACGGCGCACCGCTGAACAGGCAATACACACCCAGTATCGTCGCACCGTAGAACATACCCCAGGCATTGGTGGTCAAGGGCCGCAACCCGGCCTTCTGTTGCAGGCTCGACAGCATGTTGCCCGCCGAGAAACACAAGGTTCCCAATAGCGCCAGCCCGAGCCCGATAAAGGTCTCGCGGCTGGCACTGTGGTCGGCCAGTTCAGGCCAGAACAGGCACGCCAGCCCGGTCAAACCCATTGCGCCGCCAGCCAGAACATTGCGTGCCACTTTCTGCTTGAAGAAAACCCGTGCATTGAGTGCATTCCATAAGGTCGCGGTCGAGAACACCACGGCGATCAAACCGCTGGGGATCCATTGGCTGGCCGTGTAGAAGCACATGAAGTTGATGCAGAACAGGCACAAGCCTTGCGCCAGACAGATCAACTGTCCGCGGCGATTGACCGGTTGCAGACGCCCGCTGAGCAATAGCATCGCAAACAGGATCAAGGCCGCCAGGCTGAAGCGGTAGAAGATGGACACCGCAATGGCGACCTCGCCCAGTTGCAGTTTCAGGGCAATCCAGGTCGTCCCCCAGATCAGGACGGTCAACAGATACAGCGAGATATTCATGACGCAGCTCCTCAATGAGCCTTGAGTCTGCGGGCGGACCATCGGCGTCGCTTGCACAATCTTGCGCATTTGATCGTGCAGGTGATGGCAGCCGTATCGCGCACGAGTAGGATGCAAGGCCTAGAGGAGTCGTTATGCCGCCCATTGAATCCATTCAGGTCTTTCAGGCCTTGAACAGCTCGCCACATGCCCGCCTGGAGCAGAGCGCGGTGCTGGGCGATGGATTGACGGCTGCGCTGTGGCAGAACCGGCACGACTCACAGGAATATCACGCGCCAACCCATCACACGCTGTCGTGCTATATCGCCGATGGCACGGGCACTTTTCGTCGTGATCGACCCGGCGAAAAAGGCGCGCCCGGCAAACTCTGCACGCTGCCGGCAGGTCATGAATCCGCCTGGGTCATCAATGGCGAGATCCGTCTGGCGCATTTGTATGTCAGCCCGGAGCAGTTCGCACTGGGTTGCGTCACCCTGCTGGACCGCGAGCCCCGTGAGATGCAGTTGCAGGAGAGCACCTTTGTCGAGGATGCCGAACAGGCCGGGCGTTTTCAGACGTTGATCAGGATGAACTGGGCCGAACCTGCCGAGCGTTTGCTCACCAGCAGCCTGGCCCATGAAATGCTTAGCCATGCCCTGCTCAATCAAGTGGGTTTGCGTGACGGGTTGCGCCTCAAAGGCGGGCTGGCCCCGCACTTGCGTCGTCAGTTGGTGGATTTCATCGAGATACATCTGGCCGACCCGTTGAGCCTCGGGCAACTGGCCGGGCTCTGTGCGTTGTCCGAGTACCATTTCGCCCGCATGTTCCGCGAAAGCTTCGGCCTGCCGCCGCACCAATACCTGCTGGCCCGCCGCTTGTCACATGCCCGCCACTTGCTGCGCCACACAGCCCAACCACTGGGCGATGTCGCCCTGGCCTGCGGCTTTGCCAGCGCCAGTCATTTCAGCAATCGTTTTCGCCAGGCCATCGGGGCAACGCCCGGGGAATATCGACAGGCCTTTACCGCGTAGGAATGAGGCTGATCTCAAAAATCTGATGGATTGACTCACAATCCGTGGGAGGGGCCTTGGCCGCGACAGCTTGGTTTCAGACGCTGAAAATGCATTGCCTGTAAGCAAGTCGTCGCGGCCAAGGTCCCTCCACGGGTGATATGTATGCCTTAGCTGATCGGCATTACCGCAGGTGTTAAAACTCCAGCGTCGTAGATATCTGCACCTGCCGCGAATCCCCTACCGAGACGAAGTAGCGGTTAACGCTTGAGGTGTAATACGTGCGGTCGAAGAGGTTTTTGACATTGAGCTGGAACCTGACTTTCTGCCCGTCCAGCCGTGTGTCATAGGTCGCGAAGGCATCGGCGACGGTGTAGGCCGGCAAGTTGAAGTCGTTGAGCGGATTGCCCGCACGCTCCCCCACATAATGCGCACCGGCACCCAGCCGCAGGTTGTCGCCGCCCATCAGGCTGCCCATGTCATAGACCGCCGACAGAGAACCGCTGTGGCGGGCGACATTCTGCAATTGCTTGCCTTTGAGCAAAGGGTCTTCAAGCACTTGGGCATCGGTGAAGGCATACCCTGCAATCAGGCTCCAGCGCTCGCTCAACTGGCCGCTGAGGTCCAGTTCCATGCCTCGCGAGCGGACTTCACCCGCCGAGCTGTAGACCGTATTGGCAGTCACGGCATCGTAGTTGGCCACCAGTACATTGCGCTTCTTGATGTCGTAGAACGCCACGGTTGCGCTGAAGGCACCTGGCACATCCCACTTGGCGCCCAGCTCCCAGGATTTGGCACGCTCGGGCAAGGTCCCGGAATCCACCACATAACCGCCCGTCAGCGGTGCAATGCTGGAGTTGGGTTTGAAAGACTCACTGTAGCTGCCATAAAACGACAGTTGATCGGTGTAGCGATAGACCAGACCGGCACGCGGTATCCACTGACTGCCATTGGTGTCGGTATTGACCGTGAAAGGTCGGCCTCGGCCCGCCACCTGATCGAAGGTCATGAAGCGCGCACCGCCCAACAGAATCCACTGCTCGTTCAGGTAGATCGAGTCCTGAAGGAACAGCGAATGACTGCGCAGTATGTCGCTCTGTGCGCTGTCCGTTTCGCTGACCGTCGTGCCCTCGACTTCCTGACCATAAACCGGGTTCAGGTAACTGAACGTGGTCAGGCTTCTCTGGCGGATCAGGTCGGAGCGATAGACCTTGCGATACTCATCGTCCAGCCCCATGAGCAGTTCATGTCGCAGGCCCGCCCACTGTACATCGCCCGCAAGGGTCACAAGGGTATAGCGATCAGTGGCCAGCGCCCCCCGGGTGCCATCCATGGAGCGAGTCAGGGTTCCATTGGTGGCGTTGACTGCCGTGACACGCACCTGGCTGGCATCGTAGGTTTCGCGGTTGTAGCTATAACCCAGATGACCTTTCCAGCGCTCATTGAAATCATGATCCACCTCGAACCGATAAAGGTCCGAGCGCCCTTCCATGTTGTTGAAAGGCTCATCCAGCCGACGTGTGGCAGGGATATCCAGAGGATGGTTGGTCACCGGGTCGATAGCAGTGCCGCGATCGAAGGGATAGAGAAATTCCCGGTGCTCATAAGCAGCCACCCATTGGGTGTCTTCGCCGTACCAGGCCAGTGACGGCGCGACCAGCGATTCGCGATGAACACCGAAGTTGCGCCAGTAATCTTCGTCCTGATGATCGACAATCATCCGCCAGGCCAGCGCCGAATCCCCCACGGGGCCTGTGCTGTCCAGCGTCACGCCGCTGCCATTCTTGCCTGCGCCATAGCTGGAGCCGCGGACCGTCAGGCTATTGCCGGCCTGCAATTGCGGCCGCTTGCTGACCACGTTGATGATCCCGCCAGGGTCCTGAATCCCGTAGAGCAGGCTTGCCGGTCCCTTGAGGACTTCAACCCGCTCGGCTGTGGCGTTCAGGTTGCGGCCCTGCACCACTGGCATGCTGTCGCGCATGATCGAGCCATCGCGGTTATCGCCAAAGCCGCGCTTCATCAGAGTGTCCTGAGTGCTGCCCAGCGTGTTGCCCTGGGTGACACCACTGATATAGCCCAAGGCGTCATCAAGATTGCGCGGCACTTGATCGCGCAGCACCTGTTGCGGGACGATGCTGACGCTCTGCGGTGTCTCCAGCAAAGAGGCCGATGAGCGCAATACCGAGCTGCTGGCAGGCGGCTGATAGTTGCCGCGCTCCGTCAGCCGGGAGTCGATATGGGTCGCCGCCAGATTGAGAGCGCCCGCTTCGGGCAGTTGTGTTTCCAGGGTAAACGTCTGATCGCTGGCGCGGCGATAAGCCAGTCCGGAACCTCTCAGCAAGGTGCTCAATGCCTGCTCGGCGCTGAATGGCCCGTGAAGCGCCGGAGCATCGATGCGGTAAGGCGTGTCCTGTGTGTAGATCACGCTCAGGCCGGTGACGCGGCTGAATTCACTCAAGGCCTGGGGCAAGGGCTTGGCCGGAATCGAGAAGTCGAAGGTCTGTTGCGCGGCACAGACAGCGCCCTGAAAACAGATCCCCGCCGCCACGAATATCGCTCTGCCCAGCCAACCGCTCATTGCCTTGCGCCTCGCCGCCTTGAAATCCGGTCCGTGGAGGATTTCCTGTTTGCCACCCCGTCAGCGCAGAACAATGACCCGACCCAACATGCTGTAAGTCTCGAACCCCACCACCGATTGCAATGCGGCCAATACGGCCTGCGGGTCCTTGCTGGGGAAAGTACCGCTGATGCGTTTGGCGGCCAGTTGGTCGTTAAGCACCACAATGCGGCCAGGGTAATAACGGCTCAGGTCATTGATGACATCGGCCAGAGGCGTGCGGTAGTAATTCAGCCAGCCTTGTCGCCAGGCCAACTGGCTTTCACTGTCGATGTTTTTCGGAGCCGAAGTGGTCTTTTCGTCATAGGTCACTTGCTGACCCGCTTCCAGAATCCGTTGCTCCACACCCTTTGCCGCCTTGACCCCGACACGACCGGACAACACCGTCACCTGCGCGCCTTCGGGTTCCAGACGCACCTCGAACTGGGTGCCCAGCACGCGGGTTTCGCCGGTATGGGTATCGACCACGAAAGGTTCGCCGGTGTGGGTCACCTTGAAGAAGGCCGCGCCGCGCCGTAGCTGCACATGACGTTCGCCATGGCTGAAGTTCACGGCAATGGCACTGTCGGCATCCAGCGTGACCTGGGACTCATCAGCCAGCGTCAGGGTGCGGATCTGGCCGGGAGCCGAGACATGATCGGCGCCGAAATCGTCGGCCCAGCGTTGCGGCTGCCAGCCAGCGCCCATGGAAATCATCAGCACCAGGCAGGCGGCCATCGCCAGACCCACCGACCAGCGTTGCAGGTTGCGACGTGGCGGCGGTGCGTCCATGGCGCGCAGCAAGACGTCCAGCGCGGCAGCATCTTCGCGGGCGAGCCGGGCAGCGGGGACTTCGCTCAACTCCCACAACACCTGGGCCCTGCCATAGGCTTCGACATGCGCCGGGTCGGCTTGCAGCCATTCGCTGAAGGCCAGTTGATCGGCATAGTCTGGCTGATCGTGCAGCACGCTCAGCCAGGCCAGCGCGGCTTCATCCTGAGCCGCAGTTGCAGACACAACAGGGGACGCATTCATCGACGAGCGTCTCCGGGCTTCGTTCGGATGGAACCTGCTGTTGTGGCGCCCTGTTCCAGGCTCGCCTTGCAGGCTTGCAAGGCGCGCATCATATGTTTTTCCACGGCACTTTGGGAAAGCCCCATGGCCTTGGCGATCTCGGCGTACTTGCGACCGTGAATGCGGTTGAGCAGGAAAATCTGTCGGGTCCGCTCAGGCAGCCCGCGCAAGGCAGCCTCGACGTGGCGCAAATCTTTGTTCGCCTCAAGCGCGGCACGCGGGTCGTTGCTGACGTCGTCGTACCCGGCCTCAAGGCTTTCGCTGATACGGCTGCGCACGCCTTCGCTGCGCAGATGGTCGATGGCGATATTGCCCGCACAGCGCAGCAGATAAGTGCTCAGTTCTTCGACCTGCACCAGAGGCCGACGCCAGAAACGCACGAACAGGTCCTGCACCAGATCCGCAGCCGTGGCCCGACAACCTACGCGGCGGCTGACCAGCGCTTCCATTTGCGGACGCTGGGACAGAAACACCCGCAGAAAATGCGCACGACCACCACTGGCCCCCAAAGGGTCGGCGTCAGGCCCGATGTCGGGCAGGTCAGGCTCAGGGGGCATTATCACGATGACTTAAACCGGCAACAGATCAAAGACAGCAAACGGGCAAAGCACCAGCCCGAAACAGGCCAGTTTCACTATCCAGTGAGGTTTGAAAGGCATCAGAAAAACCAGCAGCACCGCGCTGATCATCAATACCGCAAACCACTGCGCCAAGCCTACCCCCCAACCGGCATCATTGACCGCAACGACCGAAGAGACGGCCAGAAAAAGCCAGCCCGCCAGCTTGAGCGCCCGGCTGCGACGCTCGGTCAGCAGGCCACTCAGCAACTCGCCGTAATGTCGTGGCATGGACAGGCACAAGGCCGTAAAACCGATGTAGCAGAACAACGCGGCCAGCAACATTCAGTTGGCCTCCTGGCGGCTGACCGGGATGGCAGGAGCGCGAGCATTCTTGCGCACAGGCTTATCGGCACGATCAGCCCTGAACTTCAACGCCGCCCACCCGAGGAACAACCCGGTGCTCAGAGCCGTCAGATTGAAGGCTGGCAACACCCAGCTTCCCTGTTGCAGCGCGGCAATCAGGTAATGAGCGCCGGTCAGCAGGTCGAGCACCGGCAAGCCGACGAACAACAGCGCACCCAATCCCAACTGCTCACGCCAGGCACTCTGACCGCTGCGCAATACCGCATGCAGAACCGACAGCCCCCAGACGATGAAAAACACATTCACTTCCCAGCCTGCACGCCCGGCAAACCCTGCCGGCAGAACCCGGTTGGCCCAGAAGAAAGCCGCCACCGCGAGCATCAGGCCCGACATGCTGGCGATGTTCAGCACCTCGACCAGACGCAACTCGAAGGGCAGCACGCCGGTCTTGGCATGCTTGAGACGGCGCTTGCCCAGCCACATCACCAGCCCGGTGCCGATCATTGCGGTCCCGGCCACGCCGAAGATGAAATACAGCCAGCGCAGGGTTGGCCCGGCAAAGTGCCCGACATGCAGGCCGTACATGCCGCTGGAAATCAGCATCGGCACCGGACGCGAAGGGGTTTCGTTCTGCAAGGCGCCGCTCACGCCATTGAAAGTCAACGCGCCGCCGCGATCAGGCGTGATGCTGCCTTTGTCGTCACGGGTCAGCAGCACCGATGCATTGATGTCACCGGGATTGTTGACCACCACCCTCCCCACCTGATCGCCATTCCATCGCTCGCTTGCCGAGGCCAGAAGCGGAGCGAGCGGCAGCAATTGAGCAGGCTGGCCTTCAGGCTTGGGCATGTTCGAGCCGGGGAACACTTCACTGTAAAAGGCCTGCACATTGCCGTAGCTGGTGAGAATGCTGGCAGGCATGACCATCGACATGAAGATCACCAGACTGCTGTAGGTAATCATCAGATGAAACGGCAGCACCAGCACGCCAAGTGCGTTATGGCCGTCCAGCCAGGAACGCTGGCCCTTGCGCGGCCGGAAGGTGAAGAACTCCTTGAAGACCTTCTTGTGAACGATGATGCCGGTCACCAGCGTCACGAACATCACCATCGCCGCAATGGTCGCCAGCCAGCGCCCCCATGGATGCGGCATCTGCAACTGGTAATGGAAGCGGTAGAAGAAGTCGCCGCCGCGAGTCTCCCGCGCCTGCACCTCGGCCCCGGTCTGGGTGTCCAGCACCTTGCGCACAAAGTTGTTGCGCTGACCGGGTTTGCCTTCAGGCAACCAACCCACCATCAGGCCCGGCGAGCGCTCGTCCGGCATATTGATGAACCAGCGTGTGGCACCCGCCGCGTGTTGTTGCAGGTAGCTTTGCGCCAGACGGATATTGGCCTCGGCATCCACAGGACGGGCTGCAATTTCCGGCTGCATCCATTGGGTGATCTCGTCCTTGAAGTAGGAAAGCGTCCCGGTCAGGAAAATCGCGAACAGCAGCCAGCCAAACAGCAACCCGACCCAGGTATGCAGCCAGGCCATGGCCTGACGGAAACCGTCCTTCATAGCAGCCACCGGTCACAGGCATAGGCGGCACCCAGAATTGCACAGGGCAATAACACGCCAACCCACGCCTGCAAGGCCGTGCGGCAGGCAAAGCACCAGAGCACGGCCACCAGATACACCAGGAACGAAAGCATCATGCCGGTGACAACCGCTTCGGCACGAGGAATGGGCAGCCATTGAGCGATGCAGATGCTGGTGACCGATGCCAGCAGATACCCCGCAAAAATCGCCGCCAGCGCACGTGAGGTGACGGCCAGCCGATAGGAAACCGACACCCCGGTGCTTTTCGCTGGGCGCTTATTGACCGCTGAGCTGTTGAGGGCTGTGCCGTGCATCCGAGAACCTTTACCCGATCTTGAAAGGCAATGAAAAAGCATGGGCCTGCATGACAAATCCCCTGTCACCGGACCACCGAGCAGATAATTCGTACTTGGGCACGAGAATAAAGCGCAATATTAATGATAAATATTCTCATATGCAAAAGAGTCTGCCAGAATCTGCGCCATCAATGAGTCCCCGTGGATTTTTCTACGCGATGCACACCGCCCAGCCCGCTCTCAGTCATACCGTCGAAGGTTTGTACCAGGACCACCACTCCTGGCTCACGACCTGGCTACGGCGCAAACTCGGCTGCCCGCATAGCGCGGCGGATCTGGCTCAGGACACTTTCGTGAAGGTGATACTGGCCCGCGATACAGCGCAGATCATCGAGCCTCGCGCCTTTCTGACCACCATCGCCAAGCGGGTGCTGTGCAATCACTACAGGCGTCAGGATCTGGAGCGCGCCTATTACCAGGCGCTGGCCGATCTGCCGGAGTGCGTGGCGCCTTCCGAGGAAGACCGGGCAATCATTCTTGAAACCCTGGTGGAGCTGGATCAATTGCTGGACGGCCTGCCGGTGCCGGTCAAGCGCGCCTTCCTGCTCTCTCAGGTCGATGGCCTGAGCCATGGCGAAATCGCCTCACAACTGGGGATCTCCATCGCGACGGTCAAGCGTCATCTGAACAAGGCTGCGCTGCGCTGTTACTTCGCCCTATGAACCTGAATGCAGAATCCCTCAACAAGTCAGACATTTCCCCCGCTGTAGCCAAGCAGGCCGTGGGCTGGATGATCGAAATGCAGGAAGGCGGCCTGGACTCCCGTCGCCAGCAAGCCTGGCAGCAGTGGCTCAACGGCAATAGCGAACACCAGCGCGCCTGGGCGCATATCCAGCGGGTCAACCAGCGTTTGAGCGGGTTGTCCTCTCCTCTGGCTCATGCGGCGCTCAATGCGCCGTCCTCCAGCAGTCGCCGCCACGCACTGAAACTCTTGCTCCTGCTGGGAGCCGGTTCGGCGGCAGGCTGGGGATTACGCGACCAGATCACGCTGCAACCTTTGCTGGCCGACCTGCACAGTGGCGTGGGCGAACAACGTAAAGAAACCCTGAGCGACGGCACACAGGTACAACTCAATACCGCCAGCGCCCTGGATGTACGCTTCGATAGCCAACAACGGCTCATCAAGCTGCTGCAAGGCGAGATTCTGATGACAGCGGCAGCCGATTCGCGCCCACTGAACCTGCTGACGGCCGAAGGCATCGTGCATGCCTCGACCACTGCCAGCCGTTTCAACCTGCGGCAACTGGACGGCCGCACGCAACTGGCGGTGCTGGCCGGCTCACTCGAAGTCAGCCCCAGCGGTCATGTCGGCCCGGCGTTACGCTTGCAGGCCAAACAACAAGTGACCTTCAGCCACGACGCCTGGGACCCCGTACGCCCGACAGACGCCAGCACAGGCGCGTGGGCCGAAGGCATGCTGGTCGCCTCGCACATGAAGCTGGCGGACTTTCTGGCAGAGCTGGGCCGCTACCGTCGCGGGCGACTCAACTGCGATGCAAAGGTCGCCAATCTGCTGATTTCCGGCAGTTACCCACTGGCGGACAGCGAACGTATTCTCGACATGCTGGAAGTCGCCCTGCCCGTTCGGGTGCAGCGGTTTACCCGGTATTGGGTGAGTGTTCAGGCCAAAGTGTGAGCCTTTTTTCGCGAATGAATTCGCTCCTACGAAATCCGTAGGAGCGAATT
>NZ_JAUQOO010000038.1:0-23068 GCF_030580745.1 Pseudomonas serbiensis | reverse complement strand
ACAACCAGACCGGCCAGATACGCTCACTCGGCACCACTGACGCCGCCGACTTCCAGATCGGCACCCAATTCGACAACCGCAACGGCACCGTGGAAGTCGCCAACAGCAACCTGATCCTCAACGCCGCAAGCTTCCTCAACACCAACGGCAACCTGCTGCACGCCGGTGCCGGCACCTTCGACATCTCCACCGCCAACCTCACCCAGGCCGGCGGCAACCTCGTCACCCGCGGCGGCCTGACCGTCACGGCAGACAACTGGACCAACAGCAGCGTGATCCAGGCGGGTCGCCTGACCGTCAACGTCGGCACCTTTAACCAGACCGCCAGCGGCCAGTTGCTGGCCTCGAGCGCGTTTGTGGGCACGGGCGGGACCTGGACGAATGAGGGGGTGATTGCCAGTGACGGGACGCTGAGTCTGAACCTGAGCGGGGGGTATGCGGGGAATGGGCGTACGAGCAGTCTGGGCACCCTGGGCCTCACCGCCAGCCAGTTGGCACTGACCAGTACGGCGAGCCTTATGGGCGGCGCACGGACCGAACTCAATATCAGCGGTCTGGCCAGCAGCTACGGGCGACTGACGTCGGCGGCTGATTTGATCATCAATGGCGGGAGTGTGACCAACTACGGCACCTTGGGCGCGACGCAAAACCTCACCTTCAATACTGCAAGCCTGCTTAATAGCCAGGGGCTGATCTTCAGCGGCGGGGACATGCAGGCCAATGTGGGGAGTTTGACGAACCTGAAGGGCGACTTTTATGCGCTGAATAACTTGACCATTAAAGGGTATGGCGTTGAGCGGGCCAATCAGGTCTCGAATATATCGGGCTCGATGGAGAGTGGCGGTAACTTTGCGATCAGCGCTACGGCTTTTGAAAACCGCACTGAAGGTTCGGATAGCACGCAGGTTTCTACTGCGGGTCGGACTTTGGTGAAGGGGATTATAGGAATTAAATGTTACGACTGTTATACGGGGAATGTAGTTGATTACGTTGTTAGGGAGTACTTTGAAGGGGGGCAGGATACTGATGTTACAGCTTCTTCTGTTTTGGTGTCCGGAAAAGGTTTTACCTTTGTTGGGGGCGATTTTTTAAATAGTAAAAGTACAATAAGCGCGGTGGGTGATGTTGTCATTAACGCTGATAATGTAAGGAATGTCGGGTCGGTTGGCGGTTCTGTAATGCGTACACGTATTTACGCTATGGAAGATAGATGGCGATTCTCAGATGCAAGGTATTATAATCAACGCAATAACCCTGACTTTCCTAATATTTACTATATGAATGAAATTGGTGAGTTTAGGTTGGGGGTGGTTGTTGCTTATTATGTTGGTATGTTTAATAGGCCGTATGAGTTTGATGTAGAAGATGCGGTGACATCTCAGTATGTAGGTAGTATGCCTGTGCCCTTCTATACTGGGACGCCTAATGGCGACTTGGCCGTGTCGTTGTATGACCGAAATAACCTTGTCGAGGTGCCTGAATCAATCACGCGCTTAGAACTGCTCAGTGATGTAGAGGAAATTTTGGATGGCGGTAGCAGCGGCCGAAGCGCTGTCATCCAGTCAGGCGGTAATGTCTCTATCACCGCCACACAAAATTTGCAAAATAGTGTCATTCGCCAGGATTACGTAGCCGGTGGCGGCACCAGTAAAGTTCAAGGCACCAGCCCCTCCGGTACAGGCACAGCGATCATTCGCGTCAACGCCCAACTGCCCCCCGATCTGTCCCAGCAACAAGTCAACCCACTCACCCTGCCAGGCTTCAGTCTGCCCACTGGTCAGAACGGTTTGTTCCGCCTGAGCGTCCAGACCGGCAGTAACGTCGCTGCGGCTCAAACCAGCACTGCGCCCCAAAACTGGACACTCGGCAGTGCTAGCGTGTCGGTCGCCCAACGCGAGCAGACCGTTTCCGATACCCAGGCCAGAACCCTTCAGTTCGGGACAGCCGGGCAGGTTTCGACTGCGACTCGCCAACTGGCCGATGTGGTCCGTCAGAACTCGGGGTTGAGCGCCAACGCTTCCGCCTTCGATTCCAGTGCTCCGGTCGATTCAGCGACCCGTCTGCAGCTTATCGGCCATAGCGCCGGGAACACAGGCCTGACGCAGGTTGCCGACGTGACCCAGGTTCAGGGCCAGAACGGCAGCGCTCCCTTGCCCGGTCAGGACGTGGTGACAGCCGTTCCCCTTATCACCTCTGTGGTTTCCACTAACAGCACGGCCCAGAACGGCCCCCCTACGCCAACGGTTGTGCTAGGCGTTCAATCCAATGGCACTTCGAGCAACGCCACCCCCCAAGTCGCCCGTGTTCAGGCCTTGCCCGGTAACACCGCGCCGCCGAATCCACATAAATACCTCATCGAAACCAATCCGGTCCTGACTGAGTTGCGCCAGTTCATGAGTTCGGACTACCTGCTGGCCAATCTGGGTTACGACCCGGAAGCCAGTGCGAGACGTCTCGGTGATGGCCTGTACGAGCAACGCCTCGTCCAGCAAGCCGTTGTGGCCCGTACCGGTCAGGCGTTCCTGGCGGGGCAGACCTCCAACGAAGACCAGTTCAAATATCTGATGAACAACGCCATCGCCAGCAAGGAGCAACTGAACCTGGCTGTGGGCGTGTCATTGAGTTCAAAACAAGTGGCCGCCCTGACTCACGACATCGTGTGGCTCGAAGAGCATGAGGTGAATGGCGAAAAAGTCCTGGTGCCCGTGCTGTACCTGGCCCAGGCCAACAACCGCCTTGGCCCGACCGGTGCTTTGATTGCAGGCAACGATGTCACGTTGATTGCGGGTGAGGAACTCGATAACGTCGGGACATTGCACGCCACCAATAATTTGTCGGCAATGACGGGCACTAATTTGGTCAATGCCGGCCTGATCGAAGCGGGCAATCGTCTTGACCTGCTGGCGGGTAACGACCTGATCAACAAGGCTGGCGGCATCCTGTATGGCCGCGATGTGACGCTGAGCGCTACCCGTGGCGATGTTGTCAACGAGCGTACCGTCATTCGCGATCAGCGCAGTGCGGGGGGAGTTCAAGACTTTGTTGAGGGTGTCGCCCGTATCGAGTCCGCAAACGATCTTGTTGTGAAGGCCGGTCGCGATGTAATAAATATCGGCAGCACCCTGCAGGCCGGTCGCGACCTCAGCCTGATTGCCGGTCGTGACATGAATATCGGCGCAGCACAAACTGAAAAAGCACGAACGCTCAGCTCGAACAACACCCGGTCCAGCATCACTCAGCTGGTCTCCAGCGTCAGTGTCGGTCGTGACCTCATGGCCCTGTCGGGGCGCGATATCAATGTTGTAGCCAGCGACATCGACGCCAAGCGCGACATAGCCATGGCCGCGACCGAGAACATGACCATCAGCTCGGCGGCAGACGAAACTCACTCCCTGTCCAGAAGCAAGAAACTCACCGTCCAGACCGACCACGTCAAACAGGTCTCCGCCGACCTGAATGCCGGTGGCAGCATTGCCCTGAACGCAGGCCAGGACCTGGCCGTCATCTCCAGCCGCATCACCGCAGGCGAAAACGCCAACCTCTCGGCAGGCGAAAACCTCAGCATCCTGGCCGCACAGGACAGTGACTACTACCTCTACGACAAGAAGAGCAAAGGTAGCTGGGGGAAAAAGAAAACCAAGCGGGATGAAGTAACCGACATCCGCAATGTCGGCAGCGAAATCACATCAGGCGGCGACCTGGCCCTGGAGAGCGGTGGCGATCAGTTGTATCAGGTTGCCAAGCTTACCAGCGGCAATGACCTGAGCATTGACAGTGGTGGTGGCATCACCTTTGAGGGGGTGAAGGACCTGCATCAGGAGAGCCATACCAAGAGCAGTAGCAGCCTGGCTTGGACCTCCATGAAAGGTAAAGGGCGCACTGATGAAACCCTTCGCCAGACAGAAATGGTGGCCAAAGGTGAGCTTGCGATTCGTGCTGTTGAAGGTCTGAAGATCGATATCAAACAGGTTGACCAGCAAACCGTCAGCCAGACCATCGATGCCATGGTCCAGGCTGACCCGCAACTGGCCTGGCTTAAAGAAGCCGAGAAACGCGGTGATGTGGATTGGCGGCAAGTGAAGGAGTTGCATGACTCCTTCAAGTACAGCAATTCCAGTCTGGGTCAGGGCGCAATGTTGGCGATCATGATCATTGTGACCGTGTTGACTGCTGGTGCAGCAAGTACGCTGGCAGCATCTGCCGGGAGTTTTGTTGGGGCTGGATCCACAATGGCAGCCGCAACGGCAACAACTTCCGCAGGTCTTGGCAATGTGATCGCTACGGCAGCCCTTACTTCAATGGCCAGTACAGCTGCCGTCAGCACCATCAATAACAAAGGCAATCTGGGGGCGGCGTTAAAGGACACATTCAGTAGTGATGGTTTGAAGAGCGCTGTTGTTGCTGGGCTGACAGCTGGATTCACCGCTGGAGTCATTGACCCTAACTTGGGGGGCACTGCCAAACCATTCGATAGCCTTACCAAAGGATTTGACCTGTCGACACTTAACGGCATCGGTGGTTTTGCGGTTAATGCCGGTGCGCAAGGGCTGGCTTCGGGGGCAATCAATACAGCTATTAATGGCGGAAGCTTAGGCGATAACCTGGCCAAGGCTCTTGTTTCTCAGGCTGGAAACGTAGCCGCAGCGGTTGGTTTCTATCAGGTGGGAAGCATAGCTAACGGACATTACGCTAAAGCACTTTCCGAAAGTGATGCACAAGGAATGGCGCTCTGGGCTGAAGGCGGCATGGGGCGCACCGCATTGCATGCCTTGATGGGAGGCGCAATTTCTTCAGCGACCGGTGGTGATTTTGCGACCGGAGCTGTTGCAGCCGGTGCCAGTCAGGCAATGGCTGGTGTATTGAATGATGCATTCAAAGATCTCCCTGAGTTTCGTGAAGCGGCATCAAAAATCGTTGGTCTGACCGCAGCGGGTCTGGCTGGAGGCGATGTCGAACAAGCCGCTTGGGTCTCCGGGATGGCGGACCAATACAACAGGCAGTTGCATAGTAAAGAAAGCGCCGCGCTGACTGCTCTACGCGAGAAGAATCCGGAGAATACAGAGCGTTTGAACGCTGCTGCTTGTGCTGTAGTTCATTGCAGTGCGTCAGTGCCGACCGACGATCCAAACTACCAGGCACTTAAACAGCTCGAAGTGGCCGGAGCTGGTTATAAAAATGAAATTGATCAGCTTTTTGCCACTGGTATGTTTGATAAATATTCCGACTGGGATGCAGTTAACGATTTTGCGCTGAGGAATGAAGAGGGAGTTGAGCGTTTAGGTAATGTGGTTGCAACTGCTGGCGGCGCTGTGGGAGCTGTCGGTGGATACGTGGGGGCCGCGCTCTCTGCCCCGCTTTGTATTTCTGTGCTTGGCTGTGCGGTTCCGGCTATTTCGCTAGGCGGTGGCACTTACTCAGCTATGGAGGGGTTGGAAGCGGCTGGTCAGATTTTTGCACCTTATAGCGGAGCGCAGGGCTCCAACGTCATCAATTCTTTTGACATCAAAGCCTACCCAGGTGAGGTGAACCCTGTTCTTGACTACGGGATTGCTGCTGCTAAAGTGGCTGCTGAGCTCGCTTTAGCCAAGGTGGGAAGTAAGCTAGGGGGAGTGGTAGACAGGCTGCTTGCTACTGAGGCGAAAGAGGCATGGGTTGAAATAGGTAGCCTCACACTACATTCAGCTGATGATATTCGGTTTTCGCAAAATAGTGTTTCATTTAATAAAGTCGACCGAGGAACTGGTGAAAATTACACATACGAAGACTTAGTGAAAGGCATGCGGGCTAGTGGTTGGAATGGGGATCCAGTTGACGTTATTAAAATGCCTGATGGTAAGCTGACTAGCATGGATAATACTAGAATTGCTGCAGCCAGAGAGGCACAGATTGATGTTAAGGCTCGCGTTCGTGATTTCGATGAGCCATTGACCCCAGCTATTCAAGAGGCTAGAGGCTGGCAGCGTTTTAGTACTTGGGGAGAGGCTATTACTGGTCGTATAAGTAAGCAGTCAGGAGGATTTTCTAACTCTAATCCTTACGGTTCTATAGAGCCACCACGTATTTTGGGGAGCGGTAAATAATGAAAAATTTTTTGTATGATTTGCCAATTTTACCTGATGGGTTTGAGTTTCCTGAGGAATATTTAAATTTTATTTTGGCTGGTGATGCTTTAGATGTTGAGCCTTGGGGGTTTTTGTCGAACGATATGGGGAGGTCTCTTTTTTATTATAGTTCGATGCTCTTGAAATTTCCGGGGCGAGGTTTGGTTCCATTTGCAATTATTCAGGATGAATCAGGGCTGTATAACGATGGTTGGGTTGTTCTAGCTTGTTTTGAAAGAAATAAGGTTGGTGGTTTTAGTGTGCTTATTTATGATTACTCTAGGCCGAGTTTAAGTCCGTGGGACAATATCTCTTATTCTGGATTTTCTGATTGGCTTATTGCTGCTATAGAGGAATCGTCCCGCTACAAGGCTGAGCGCTTTGAAAGTTAAGTTTTTTCTTGGCATATAAAAAGTATAGGGACGTGCTCCGTTAACCACACGGCATTCTCAGCTTGAAAAAATTTAAGTCCCTGTTGGTACATCCGCAGGGCTTCAATTTTCAGTACCACCGGTACCCCATAACGCTTCCCCACAGACGTCGCCGTTGCTATCTCTTGCGACAGGTGCACATGGTGGCGTGATCCTGCAATCAGTCCTTGTTGCATAATCGATTCTAGAAAACGTGTAGCGGTTCCATGATAGAGAAACTCCGGCGGTTTCTTTTCTATGTGTTGAAGACTCACGCTGGCTGTTGAATGACCTTGTACTGCACGAATACGTTGTCCATCATCCGAGATGCTGAAACGTTTCTTATCACTGCTGTTGACAACTGTTTCAATAAGGGAAAAATTCAAGGTCTTGCCGTCGTTAGCTGCGCCGGCGATTAATGTCTCGATATCTGCCCAGCCTTCGCTGTCGAGCTGTAAGCCAATAGCTTGTGGTTCATGCCTGAGAATGTAGCTAAGAAATTTACTGGTCTCGTTGAGTCGTTTGATATCCATACTTTGTGATCCTGATTTTTGCATTTTGGCTTATGTTAATCTTGAACTCATGGTAGATTGCGCCACTTTCATCTGGATGGCAATAAGTGACCGCTCTGTCAGCCCTCAATAGGCTGAAAATATGGTCAGCAAGGAGGCCTTAGGTATGATGTGATTGCTGCAGGTATAGCCGAATCTGGGCGATATGATAAAAGTCAGGATAACATACGCCAATTGACCTTGATCTGTGAGGATGAATGTGAACTACTTTGAAATTCCCTCGCTTTCAAATATTTACCTAGAAGCGAGAGAGAGGGTGGGTTAGCTTTTGAGTTGGAAGCTGTTCTTACTGAAAATCATCCGAAATATAAGAGGCCACAAGAAGGGGAGATGTATTGTTACATAAAAGTCTCGCTGCATTTTCTAAATGTGGACTCCCTCGAATGGGTTGAGCGGAGGTTTATGGTATATGCAGATGCTTCGGGTGAGTTTGATTATGGGAACATAGAAAGTTTTGTTGGATGTGATGATGGCTATGAATTGATAGGGGATTGGGGGAAGAGTAGTGGTCAAAGGGCAGGCTGTAGAAGTAATTGTCGAAGATTAGTTGTTGAGAAAAAAAGCGACAGTCAGTTTCCGTTAAGTCTGAGTAAGCCAAAATTTTAGTATGGCTCGTGTAGGAAGGTAGAGGTCTCCTTACGAACTGGCGCAGATGAAAAATTTTGATAGAGTGATGCTGGGCGGTGGAGGACAGCCTTTTTCCGGTTGTTAAAAATATTTAGGCTCTATATTGAAGGTAATAGTGTTGTCGAAGGCTCTTTGTGTAATGGTGGCGTAAAATTTTTTGAAGGGATATTATCTAATGTGTCCATGATTTCCTAATCGGGTTTTCTTATATTCATAAAATGGCGATTTTATATTTCCTCTTTTTAAGGCTCTCCCCCATGCATACCCTAAAACTCTTACTTCCCTTGTGCCTGGCAACCCTCCTGTCAGCCTGCAACACCACCTCCTACGACAAAGCCACCATCTACTATGACCGAGCACAATTCCCTTCCCAAATCGTCAAAGACGTCCCAGACCTGAACACTCCGATCACCCAGCACGGACGTTGTTCGGTCATCGTCTCCACGCCCGGCTCCACCACTGGCCCATATTACTTCTGCACCTACGCCCTGACCGCTACCGGGCTTTACGTTCAGGGCTGGGATGCCAAGCAGTTGAAGTACACGGAAATTGCCCGTGTCGATCTGGCTGCACTCAGGACGGTGTCGCTGTATTCGTTTCTCAAGAACAAGCAGGTGCAGTTGACTGAGGAGCGACGCCAGCTTGCCTTGAGCGCCATGATTGATGAGGGTGGTTATATTGATGGCGATGCCACGGTGCGTCTGTTCGAGACGATCAAAAGCAAGGGTGTGAAAGTGGTCGAGAATGGCGGCGCAGTAAAGCCGCCAGCGCCTGTCGGGCCTGTGTATGTGCCGCTCATCATTCCTCAGGTGAAACGGTAACGTCCCTTTCGCGAATGAATTCGCTCCTACCGGGGTTGGAGCAAATTTATTCGCGAAAGCTTAATCCAGGCAACAGATTTTCAGCGTCTGAGCAGATTGTCGCGGCCAAGGCCCCTCCCACGGATTGGACTTCTGCTCACTTACTGCATACATCCTATTTCCCTACCTTCTTCGACGAATACCCACCCGACGGATCAAAACACTGGCTGTTATAAAGCGGGCTCTTGCACTGCGATACCGCAGTCGGTGGCGGTGGTCTGTCTCGCTGGTATTGCTTGTAACTTTCCGTCTCGTAGACAGTAACCTTCGCCCGCCCGCTGACTTTCAGAAATTCGGTGGCTTTGAGGTTGACCTTGTGGGCATGGTCCACGGGTTCGCCCTGGCGCAGCATCTTGGGCGGGCCTTGTCTTTGTACTGAGGTGCTGGCGTCGCTTTCAGCGCACGGGATGGATGCGAAGCTCACATGGCCTTCAGGTGAGGTGCATTTGAAGATTTCGCTGTGGGCGGTGCCGTTGAAGCTCAGCGCTGCGGCTGCCAGCGCCAGTGAAGGCCATTTCATGAAGTCTCTCCGTTGAAGGCGCAAGGCTAGCATTTGCCCAGGGTTGAGGCTACCGCTGGTCTGTTGTGTCGCACTCTTGTGGTTTGAGGTTTTCTGACGTGCAGGTATCAGACTCAAACCGATCTGACTGGAGGTACGCAATGACAGGCGATAAATCGAAGGCTGGAAACTCAGACGACCCGGATTTCAACACGGAATCTCCCGATGCCGAGGATCCGCAAATGGACCCTGTGAAGCCTGCGAAGACGCCGGCCAAAGAGAAAGGAACCAAGGATGATTACCCGCCTTACAATCCGGAAAAGTAAGGTCAATCACGCCCTTTTAGGCAGTGAAGCAGGTCGATGGGAGGCGGCTGTTCCATGGCATCGCCAGCAAGCTGCCTCCCACAAAAAGCGGGCTACTTATTTGCTTCCAGATACTCCAGCAGGTCTTCCATGCGCTGATCGTTACCCATCCACCAGAGTTTCATGCGGGTGCCGGGAACCATTTCGCTGGGGTCCTTGATGAAGGCGCTGAGCTTTTCGCGGGTCCAGATGATGCCGGAAGCCTGCATCTCGGGGGTGTACTTGTAGTCTGGGTATTGTGCGGCCTGGCGATCGATGATGCCGTTGAGAGGCGGGCCGAATGCGCTGCGGGCCGAGGGGCCGATCTTGTGGCAGCCGGAGCAGAGTCGGGTAAAGACCGCCTTGCCTGCTTCTGCATCGCCAGCAGCCTGGGCGGTTGTCTGGACCAGCAAGGCCAGTATCAATAGCGCGGTTTTTGTCATGTGAATCCCATGAGCATTTTTCAAATGCCGAAAACCACGAAGCCCCTGAGATTCTGTGAATTCAGGGGCTTCGCGTTTTTCTAATTTGGCGGTGAAGGAGAGATTCGAACTCTCGATACAATTTCTTGTATACACACTTTCCAGGCGTGCTCCTTAAGCCACTCGGACACTTCACCGTATCTCTTCAGACTGTTGTGTCTGTCGAGGCGCGCTAATGTAGTCGAAACGTTTTCTGAACGCAAACTTTTTTTCAGAATTTTCATGCGGTTAAGCAAAAAGTGCAGCTTTCAGGTTCATCCCCGGCTTCCTTGCCTGGCGAGGGGACGATGAGGTGGATGTGTTACGGGCCGGGTCAGGCGCTGAAGCCGCCGTCGATGGTCAGGCTGGCACCGGTGATATAGCCCGTCTCCGGGCCAGCAAGGTAGGCGACGAAACTGGCGATTTCTTCACTTTTGCCATAACGCGGGATGGCCATGAAACCCATGAGGCTTTCAGCGAATTCGCCATGGGCCGGGTTCATGTCGGTATCCACCGGGCCTGGCTGTACGTTATTGACGGTAATGCCCTGCGGGCCGAGATCACGGGCCAGGCCTTTGGTCAGGCCCACCAGTGCAGACTTGCTCATGGCATAAGGCGCACCGCCAGCGAAAGGCATGCGGTCGGCATTGGTGCTGCCGATATTGATGATGCGGCCACCTTCACTCATATGGCGGGCCGCCTCCTGAGTGGCAATGAACACGCCGCGCACGTTGATGGCCAGGATTCTGTCGAAGTCTTCCAGGCTGAACTCATCCAGCGGGCCGACGGCCAGCACACCTGCATTGTTGACCAGAATATCCAGGCCTCCAAAGGTTTCGGCAGTGGTCTCTACGGCGTGGCGAATGGCGGTGGCATCGGCGCTGTCGGCACGAATGGCCAGTGCCTTGCCGCCGTTGGCGCCGATGCTGTCCTGCAAGTCGAGTGCATTGATCTCGGAATTGACGTAAGTGAAGGCAACGGCCGCGCCTTCCTTGGCCAGGCGTCTGACGATAGCGGCACCGATACCGCGTGAGCCGCCCTGAACGAGTGCGACTTTACCGGCGAGGCTTGCATGCTGAGTCATGATGTTCTCCTGATCCTGTGCAACGTGGAAGATAGGGTGGAGGTTTCAGCGTAGTAGAGGCCTGCACAGTCGTCATGCATACTGCTGAGCTGCTCTGACCAGAAGGACTTCACTTTATGGATATCAATACCAACAGCGCTTTGGTGCTGATCGACATGCAGCAGGGCATCAATCATCCGAAACTGGGGCGTCGCAATAACCCGCAGGCTGAAGCGCAGATAGCGAAGTTATTGCAGGCGTGGCGACAGAGCGGGCGGCCAGTCATTCATGTCAGGCATTTTTCCCGCTCACCCGAGTCAGTGTTCTGGCCAGAGCAGTCCGGTGTGGATTACCAGCCAGCGTTTGTACCGCAAGCCGGGGAGCGCGAGTTAAGCAAGCAGGTACCTGATGCGTTTTGCGGGACGCTGCTGGAAACCTGGTTGCGCGAGGCCTCGATTTCACAAGTGATCATTGTGGGAGTCGTGACCAACAACTCGGTGGAGTCCACGGCCCGAACCGGCGGTAACCTGGGGTTTGAGGTGATCGTGGTGCATGACGCCTGCTTCACCTTTGACGGGAAGGACTTTTTCGGAGCGCCGCGCAGTGCCGAAGAGGTGCATGCCATGTCGCTTGGCAATCTGCACGAGGAGTATGCAACCGTGCTTGCCGCGGCAGAGGTCCTGCAAGGCCTGTAAGCCTAGCGATTCTGCAAGAAAACCACATACCCCCTGAACCACTCGTTGTCTTGCAGATACCCCGGCGCTTGCCATTCGCCGCCCTGAATCAGGCCGATCTTGAACGGCAGGCCGAGGCGGTTCAGGCGTGGCAGGTAGGCGGCGTAGTCGGGGATGCTGTGGCGGCCCTGATAGGTTTGCACTACCACTTCGTCGATCACGCCTTTGAGGTCGCCGATGAAGCGGGCGTCGGCGTTGCTGCTCCAGTCCATCAGGCCGGTGATGCTCAGGCGGTATTCGGGTGGCAGACGGCGGCGCAGGTCGCGCAGAAAGTCGACGTATTCATTCAGGTAGCGGGTGCGGGCATCGAAATCGATCTGGATGCCGACCAGGGTATTGCCTGCCTGTCTCCAGCGTTCGACCTGGCCAAGCAACTGGCGATAGACCGGCTCTGGCCAGCGCAGGGTATGGGCGCGATATACCACCCAGAGCTGTTCCTGAGGCAGTCGGGTTACGGCCATTCCCTGTGCGATGAAGTTGACCCGCTGTTGCGGGTCGCGGCGTGAGGTGCTGATCTGGCCTTGCAGCACGTACAGCGTCTTTGCTTTTGCCAGTACTGGCTGCGAGGTCACGCCGCCCCATAGCCAGAAGGCGTCGTAATCCGAGGCATCCACCGCTGCCCAGGCATGCAGCGGGCCAAGCAGCCAGAGCAGCGTCAGAAAACGCCATAAACGCATCGCGATTTACCAGTAGTACTGCAGCGATTTGCTCCAGCGGGTATCGGCGAATTCGCCTTTCAATTGCTTGAACCAGGCCTTGCGTACAGCGGGTTCTACATCCTTGCCGTTACAACTGTTATAGCCCGAGGGCGCATAGCAGTTGATGGCACGAAACAGCGCGTAGGCTTTGTCGTCGCGTGGTGCCTTGGGGTTGGCGATGACCTGCTTGTAGCCTTCGAGTCGGGAGAAGGCCTCACCGGCAAACCCCGGCGCGGTACCGCCCAGGCTGTCGGCGTGACGCTTCTGGTCCAGCGGCATGCTGTCCAGCTGGTTGCGCAGCATGAACTCGCCCAGGCAGTTCAGGCCTTGCGGGCTCTTGTTGTCAGCCTGCAAGACGGCGGCTGTCTGGGCGATGCCCGGGCAGGTGTAGCCGGACTGGGCCTTGTCGCCTTGCCAGTGGAAGAGGGCAAGTTCGGGTCCCTTTTCATACACATAACCCAGGCTGTAACCCAGTTTTTCGTCGGGAAGCGTGGCAGGCAATCGCTTGAAGTCCTCGGCAAAGTCGGCGTAGCGATTGCGCAACAGGTCCTTGTAAAGCAGGACGAACAGCGCGGTATTGCGCTCGGTGGCGTCCGGGCCCTGGGTGGTCTGTTGGCGCAGTAGATCGGCATCGGCTACATGTCTGAGCAGGGTGTA
Organism: Pseudomonas serbiensis; assembly: GCF_030580745.1. Taxonomy (NCBI): domain Bacteria; kingdom Pseudomonadati; phylum Pseudomonadota; class Gammaproteobacteria; order Pseudomonadales; family Pseudomonadaceae; genus Pseudomonas; species Pseudomonas serbiensis. The sequence continues at coordinate 10,042 of NZ_JAUQOO010000038.1, read as the reverse complement.
ACGTACCTGTTGCGACTGGATCGAAGAGTCCGCTGCGAAGACTCGGGATAATTGCTCGTCTCGCTCGTAACTCATGGCCAGAGCCAGTTCCAGTTGTTCGCGTTGCAGCGGCTGTTTGGCCAGCGGCAGCAGGTGCTCCCACAAGGCCTGTGCGGCTTTCCAGTCCTGGCGGGCTTGCAGTGCCAGGCCGCGCAGCATCTGCTGGCTAAAGCTCAGGTAGTCGAGCGTGGCCGGTGGTTCGCTCGGCAGCAGTGTCAGGGCTTTTGCCGGGTTATCTTCGACATAGAAGGCAAATGCAGCCTGCAAGTACTCATACAGGGCAGGCTGTTCGGCAAAGATCGGTTTCTGCGCTTGCAGGTCTGCTTCGGTCAGTTTCGGGGTCGACTTTTCCCGCATCCACATCAGGTCATTGATGGCCATCAGCAAAGGCGTTTGCACCGCCTGCCGGTTGACCGTCAACAGCTTGGTATCCACCTCGCTCACCAGTTCATCCAGAGAGACGTTGCGCTGCGCATCGCTGGTTTGGGTCAATTGCAGGGCGAAATCCCTGGCGAGTTTGTCGGAGTCATTGGCCAGCCAGTGAACGCGCCTCAGCAAGCCTTGAGCCGAAGCGGCGTATTCGCCTTGAGGATAGGCTTGCAAATACCGCTCGAAGCCGCTTTCGGCCCGTTGCAGCGCAGCCTTGTCCAGTTGCTCGGCAGAGCGTTCGCCATATTCATTGAAAGCGTTTTGCTGGGCATCGTTCAACGCTGTGCGTGCGCTCATGTACAGCGCGGTCTGCTTGAGCCAGGGCTGCGGGCTTTCGGCAAGGGCCGCAAAGCCTGTCGATGCCTCGGCAAAACGGCCGCTGTAAAAATCGCTGGCGGCTCGCAGATACGTGGCGAATGCCTTGCCGGTCGAGGACGGTAGATCTGCGGGGATCTTGCTGACCTGCTGGCTGGCGTCCCAGCCGCACACTGTCAGCAATTGCAGGCGGGCATTGGCCAGCGATCGGCGTTCGCTGTCGTTCAACGCCGGGCTGGCGACCAACTGCTCGATAAAGGCCGTAGCGCTGGTTTGCGCATTGCTGCGGCAGCGGCTGCCTTCTCCTTGCAGGAACGCATCACCAGCGGTTTCGGTAACTTCGTGCTTGATACCCAGTTTTTCCAGCAATGGAATCAAGGCTGCGCTGACAGGCTGCTCCGGGGAGTCAGCCTCGTCCCGGACCGTGATCGTTCCCAGACGATAAAGAGGGAAGGGCACCGGGCCATAACCCTGCGCCAGATCGTCGCTGTTCAGTGCATGGGGTTGCAGCGCCAACGCACCCTGATCGGCCAGTAGCAAGCGCAGATTGACCTGACTGTCGTTACCGGGGCTGAGGAAAGCCAGATTGCTGCAGATATCCAGACGCTCCTTGAGGATTGTCCAGTTCGGGTAGCAGGAATCATCGCCGCTGGCTTGAGCCTGAGTGCAAAAAACAGAGCCGACAGCAAGGGCCAGAGCAGTCAACAGCCGGGTGCGCATGGGGGTGTCCTTGATCCATGGATTTGAACTGTGGCAATCATACCCGCGGCTTTATTGCCGGAATCGAAGCTGAAAGCAAAAACTTCAAAAATCAGGTGAGGTAGATCCATTCGGCGAACGTGTTAGTGAGAATCAGATTCGTTTCAAGACGAACGCCACCACGACTCGGGAGCTCCGTTTTACCCATGACAAAGCATCAAGCCGGTTTTTGTGTGCCCACTTCAAATGCTGATCTGTCCCTGAAACAGGCCGCTTTCCCGTTCCGTCAGCGTCCGGTTTCGATGTTCGGGGTGTGCTCGGCGGCTGTCGTGCTCTGTGCATTGAGCGGTGTGCCTTCTGTCTTTGCAGCTGAAGAGTTGCAGCTCAATGCGGTCAATATCGACGCCATTTCAGAGCCCTCGGAAACCGAGAATGTCGAACACAGCGCCACCAGCTATCAGGCCCGCCGGGCTTCGGTGGCCACTCGCAGCGACGCGAGCCTGGTTGAAACGCCGCAGTCAGTGAACGTGGTGACCAATCGGGTGATTGAAGACCGTGCGCCAACCAGCCTGGACGAAGCGATCAATGCGGTGAGTGGCGTCAAGCAGGGCAACACGCTTGGCGGCACTCAGGATGCGATTCAGAAGCGCGGCTTTGGCACCAACCGTGACAACTCGATCATGCGCGACGGCATGCAATCGGTGCAGGCACGTAACTTCACCCCGACCACCGAGCGCATCGAAGTGCTCAAAGGCCCGGCCTCGATGCTGTATGGCGTGCAGGACCCTGGCGGCATCATCAACGTCGTGACCAAAAAGCCGCAACTGACCGCAGCCCATTCCATCTCCGTTTTCGGCACCAGCTTTGGCGGTGGTGGTCAGCAGATCGACCTGACCGGCCCGCTGGGTGACAACGGCCTGGCGTATCGCCTGATCGTTGACGATCAGAACTACGATTACTGGCGCAATTTTGGCAGCATCGACCAGACGGTGGTCGCGCCGTCGCTGGCCTGGTATGGCGATGACACCACGGTTTCGATTGCTTACGAGCACATGGAATACTCGGTGCCATTCGATCGCGGTACGCAGATCAACCCGCAGACCGGCAAGGTGCTGGACATCCCGCGCACGCGCCGTCTGGATGAGCCATTCAACGTCACCACGGGTCGCTCCGACGCGCTGGACCTGCGCATGGAGCATCGCTTCAACGACACCTGGACCCTGCGCACCGGGTATGGCTACAGCCGCAACTTTTACAACGACTACCAGTCGCGCTACATGTCGGCCAACTACACCACGGGTGTCGTGACCCGTCGTGGCGATGCAACCCGTGATGCCGTCCAGTTTGCCCACACTGCCACCGTCAATACCTTGGGCAAGCTGTATTGGGGCGACACTTTGCATGAAGTGTTGATCGGTGCCGACTACATGAAAAACGAGCGCGATCTGGGTGACCTGATCCGCAATACTCAGCGCGCTGATTTCAACTACAACGCGCCGGTTTATGGCAATGCGCCGCTGCCCAGTACCGTCAGTGCCGCCAACAGCGATCAGAGCGATCATTTACAGACTCATGCTTTCTTCGTTCAGGACTCGATTCATCTGAGCGATAAATGGATTCTGCAAGGTGGCCTGCGCTACGACGCTTTCAAGGAAATCACCGGCAAGGGGCGCCCTTTTATCGTCGGTGCCGATGTCAAGGACAGCAAGGTCGTGCCAAGGCTCGGTCTGGTCTACATGATCGAACCGGACTGGTCGCTGTACACCAGTTATACCGAGTCCTTCCGGCCCAATACCTCAATTGCCACCCCTATTGGTGAGTTGCCGCCGGAGGAAGGCAAGGCGTACGAGTTCGGTACCAAGTTCCAGAACGACTTCATAACGGCCACCGTTGCACTGTTCAACATCGACAAGAAAAACGTGCAGACCAGCGAAGCCTGCGGTACCGAAACCTGTACACGGGTTTCCGGCAAAGTCCGTTCCCGTGGGCTTGAGGCGGATATCACCGGCCAGATCAACGAGAACTGGAGTGTGACCGGCAGCTATGCCTACACCGACACCGAAGTGCTTGAAGACCCGATCCTCAAGGGCCAGCCCATCGATGGCGTTTCCAAACACACCGCTGCGCTGTACCTGACCCGTGATTTCGGCCAGGTGGGGATTGGTGATCTGCGTGCCGGTGCCGGTGCGCGTTATGCCAGCCGCTGGGGCGTGAACAATGGCACCGGTACCGAGTATTACCTGCCGTCCTCGAAAGTGGCCGACGCCTTCGTCAGTTACAAAATGAAGCTTGATGACCGTGACCTGACCCTGCAACTGAACCTGAAAAACATGTTCGACGAACACTATTACGTGTCCAGCAGCGGTCTTGGTTCACCGGCCATCGTCATTGGCGAACCGCGTCAACTGATTGCCAAGGCCAAGCTGGATTTCTGACCTGAAAACGCACGCTTTCTGCGGGCAATGAATGAGCCTGCAGAAGGCGTCATGAAAGGACTTGCCATGTTATTTACCCATCAACATTGCTCTTTATACCGAGGCCTGTCTTTGACGCTCGGCCTGCTGGCCGCGATGAGCGCTCATGCCGCTGTCGATCCGGCATTGCCCGACTACCAGCCTCAGGCTGCACAGCCCGACGCCAATGCACGTTTCGTTGCCGCGGACGGCGCTCTGCGCATCGCGGGTGCCGAACATGTGGAGTTCATCGTCAAGCGCTTCAACGCTGCGCTGGTCGAGTCGCATTCGCAGTGGCGATTCAGGATCGAGTCCAAGGGCACCACCAGTGCCGTGCCGCTGCTGACCCACGACGTCACGTTGTTTGGTGCCATGGGCCGAGCGATCAACCCGCTGGAAACCAGCGCCTATCGCAAGATCGTCGGTGCAGCGCCGCTTGAGATTCGCGTCGCGTACACCAGCGATGACACCTCTCGTCATCTGGCAACTTCGCTGGCGGCTTATGTCCATCGCAGCAACCCGCTGAATGCTCTGAGCACTGAGCAGATCAATCGCATGCTCAGCATCGGCAACCCCAAGGGCGACTTTTCGCGCTGGGGACAACTGGGGCTAAAAGGTGTCTGGGCAGACCGCGCTATTCATCCCTATGGCACGCCCGAGTTCACTGGTTTTGGTACCTATATGCAGAAAGATCACCTTGACGGTTTGCCGTTGACGCCCGGCTACGAAGCCTATGGCAAGACTGAATTGATTCTGGAGCGCCTTGCCGCTGATCCAGCCGGTATCGGCATTGCGGCCATCGGCCTGGAAAATGATCAGATCAAGCAGTTGGGCATCATCAACCCCAAGACCGGTGCCATTACTACGGGTACAGCGGCTGAAGTGACTGACGGCAGCTATCCGTATGGTCGCTATCTGTATTTCTATGTACGCCGTGAGCCCGGCAAGGCCATTGATCCTGTAGCGCGTGAGTACCTGAGGTTTGTACTGTCGCGCCAAGGCCAGACCCTGATTGCCAGTCAACCCAAGGGCTATTTACCGCTGGCCGCCAAGGATGCTCGCGCAGAGCTGGCCAAGCTGGATGAGGTCGCGCCGCTATGACTTTTGCATTCAAATCCACGCTTGCCGTTGCAGGGCTGCTCCTGACCCTCACTGCTCATGCTCAAACCCTGACGCCACCCACCGATGCGCCTTATCTGACTCGTGAGGGGGCGATTGCCATTATCGGCAACGACGGCATGCAGGACCTGATCGAAAATCTCAATGCGCTGTTTGTCAGCAAGCATCCGGGGTTCCGCTTTGCCGTGACGGCCAAGGGATCGTCCGTGGGCATGCCTGCGCTGACCGCCGATGCCACGGCCATTGCGCCGATGTCCCGCGAAGTCTGGTTGGGCGATTTGAACGGTTTCAAACAGGTCAAGGGCTACGCGCCGCTGGACATCCGCATCGGCTATTCCGGTTTCGGCCCACGTGCCCCGCACAAGACGCCACCGGCCATCTACGTCAACACCAGGAATCCGTTGCCGGGCCTGAACCTCACACAAGTGGCGCAGATCATCACGGCCGGGCAGCCAGAGGGCGATCTCAATACCTGGGGGCAACTGGGGCTCACGGATAAACAGTGGGCACCTCGGCGCATCCATGTCTACGGCCTGCGGGATGACGGCGGTTTTGCTACCAATTTGCGGATCGACAAGCTCGGTGGTTTGCCGTTCAGTGCCAAATACGAGGCGCTTGCCAGCCGCGAAGATGTCATTGCGGCCGTTGCCAATGATCCTTACGGGATTGGCCTGAGTGGTTGGGTCGATGCCAGCAAGACATCCACAAACGTGCGGATACTGCCTTTGGCCCGCAAGCCGGGAGAAGTGTTCAAGACTCCGGCCTATGACGACGTGGCGACAGGCAGCTATCCGCTATCGGCTTATCTGCATCTGTATGTCGATCAGCGTCCAGGCCAGAAACTGCCGCCTTTCATCAAGGAGTACCTGCGCCTGGCTCTTTCGGACGAAGGCCAGCAACGGGTGCGTGAGCAGCGGGAAAGTGAAGAAGGTTATGTGCCGTTGAGTGCCGCGGATCTTCAGCGCGAACGCAAGAAGCTGGAAAGTCTGTAGGCGTTAATCGGGCGTCATATTGCCTTTCGCGAATGAATTCGTTCCTACGCGCTGTAGGAGCGAATTCATTCGCGAATTTACACCATCCGCTTCAGCGTATTGTCCTTGCGCACGAAGTGATGCCAGATCGCAGCTGTCGCATGCAGTCCGATCACGTAATAAAAGATCGAGGCCAGCAACTTGTGCAGGTCCTCGAACTGCTCGGCTACACGGCCCGAAGTAGGGAATGGCCAGGGGATCTGCACATCTGTCAGCGGGATCGGCAACGCGCCTTTTTCAACCACGACCGTCAGCAGGCCGAGCACAGGCTGGGCGAACAGGAATGCATACAGGGCGTAGTGCGACACGGTTGCCGCGAGGCGCAGCACGCCTTCAAGCGGCGGGATAATACCCGGTGGTCGATGGCGACGGCGTTCTGCAACGCGAAAGAATGCCAGGGCCAATATCGCGATGCCAACCCAGAAATGGCTCTGGACGACGAATACTCGGTATTCCGATCCCTTACCGAACTGGGTACGGCTGAGAATCAAGGCATAAGCCAGCACGATCAGGACGGCCATGGCCCAATGCAGCCATTTGGCCCGGTAGGTATAGCTTTCAGAAGACGGTGAATCCACTGCCGGTATCCTTGTCATGTTGTCTCAAGGCTGATCTTGAATAGCTTAGGCGGTTTCAGAAAGCCTGCTTCAGACACTGTTTCGGCTAGTTGTGCATTAAGTAAACCTCATGCCTTGAAAGCATGGGAGAGGTCCATGTTCGATTGCGTCTTTGGCAGATAGTTGAATCTGCGGCTGCCTGTTCGACAAACGACGGAACCTGTGCATTCGTCCGGCTTCATATGACTTGAATGTCGTGAAGGAGCGAGCCTTGACCAGTGCCAGTCCCAGTCCCCCCTTGGGCAACATAACGCCGGTATCAGCGAACATTTCATTGAATGTGCTGACCATGAACATGCATATGGGTTTCGGCATCTTCAACCGCCGTTTCATTCTGCCGGAGCTGCGTGAGGCGGTGCGCACTGTGTCCGCCGATATCGTGTTCCTGCAGGAAGTCCATGGCGAACACAACAGTCATGCCCGGCGCATCAAGGACTGGCCGACGATTTCGCAGTACGAGTTTCTTGCCGACAGCATGTGGAAGGACTTTGCCTACGGGCGCAACGCGGTGTACCCGGAAGGGCATCACGGTAATGCGTTGCTGTCCAAATACCCCATCGTTCAGCACGAAAACCTAGATATCTCCATTCACGGTACTGAAGAGCGCGGGTTGCTGCACTGCATTCTTGAAGTCCCGCATTACGGGCAGGTTCATGCGGTCTGTGTGCATCTGGGGCTGTTCGAGAGCCATCGGCGGCAACAGCTCAAGCTTTTGGCCGAGTTGATGGAGCGCCTGCCGGCCGGTGTGCCGGTGATCGTTGCCGGCGATTTCAACGATTGGCGCTTGCGTGCCGATGCGTTGCTTGAAGGCACAGGGCTGCATGAAGTCTTTGTCGAGCGTTTTGGAGCGCCGGCCAAGAGCTTTCCAGCCCGCTGGCCGCTGTTGAGGCTGGATCGGATTTATGTACGCAACGCGACGAGCCACAGGCCCAAAGTGCTGTCCAACCGGCCGTGGTCCCATCTTTCCGATCATGCACCCTTGGCGGTGGAGGTGACCTTATGAACAACGATGCCAGGGAGCAGCGAGGGCAGTGGCGCGACGGTAATTGTGTCGAGTTGCTGATCAACGGGGAGGATTTCTTTTCCCGTGTTTTCGAGTGTATCCGTGCGGCTCGCAAGGAAGTGCTGGTCGAGACGTTCATCATTTTCGAGGACCGTATCGGCAAGGGCTTGCAGCAGGCCTTGATCGAAGCCGCGGGCAATGGTGCGCGGGTGGTGGTCACGGTGGACGACTACGGCACTTCGGATTTGAGTTCCGAATTCGTCAAAACCATGATCGATGCCGGCATCCAGATCCAGTTGTTCGACCCGCGTCCGCGCTTCATGGGCATGCGTACCAATCTGTTCCGGCGCCTGCACCGCAAGGTGGTGGTGATCGACGGTGAACTGGGGTTCATCGGTGGCATCAACTACAGCGTCGACCACATGACCGACACAGGGCTTACGGCCAAACAGGACTACGCCGTATTGGTGCGTGGCCCGATTCTCGCCGATATCCATCGCAGCGCGCTGCACATGCTCAACCCGGTGGTCCGTGCCACCTTGAAACCCATTTCCCTGAAGCTGAAATACGCTGGCAGTGCGCGGATGCTGCTGGCCGAACGTGACAACAGCAATCACACCACCGATATCGAGGAGCAATACCTCAAGGCCATTCGGAGTGCGACCCAGCGAATCACCATTGCCAATGCCTACTTTTTCCCCAGCTATCGCTTTCTGCGAGAGCTGCGCAATGCATCGCGGCGCGGGGTAAAGGTCACGCTGATTCTGCAAGGGCAACCGGACATGCCGTTCGTGCGCGTCTGTTCACGGCTGACTTACACCTATCTGCTGCGCGATGGCGTCGTGATCCATGAATACAAACAGCGGGCGCTGCATGGCAAGGTCGCGCTGATCGACCGCGAATGGTCCACCATCGGCTCCAGTAATCTGGACCCCTTGAGCCTGGCGCTGAATCTGGAAGCCAATCTGTTCATTCGTGACCCGGCCCTCAATCAACATCTGCATGAGCATCTGCGCGATCTGGCTGCCGAGCACAGCACCCAGATCAACCTCAAGGGTGCGGCACGTGGCCAGTGGTGGCGTGCGCCAATGATTTTTCTGTGTTTTCACTTTCTGCGGCACTTTCCGGCCATCGCCGGGTTGTTCCCCGTCCATGGCGTGCGCCTCAAGCCCTTGAGGGCTGGGGATGTAATGCCAGAGGCGCGGGTCATCGAGCAGCAGGTCAGCCAGGATTTGCCGGACAGGGAGCAATCGTCATGACACAGGTCGCCCATGCATCATCGAGCAGCAGTCACGGAACCCGATGGAAGTGGGCCAAGCGTGGCTTGAATCTGTTTTTCTTCATTGCGGTGCCGGTGTTGTTGTTCATGCTGGTCAAGAACCTCGACTGGCAGGAAGTCAGCCATGCCTTGCAATCCTACAAGGCCAGCACCCTGAGTATTGCGGTACTGGTGGCGCTGGCCAGTTACCTGACGTATTGCGGGTTCGACATTCTGGCGCGTTATTACACGGGCCATAAACTGTCGATCCAGCAGGTCGTCCCGGTGACCTTCGTCTGCTATGCCTTCAACCTCAACCTGAGTTCCTGGGTCGGCGGAATTGCCCTGCGCTATCGCCTTTACTCGCGTCTTGGGCTGGATGTGCCGACCATTACCCGGATTCTGAGCTTCAGCCTGATTACCAACTGGCTGGGTTATATGCTGCTGGCGGGGTTCGTGTTCTCGATGGGGTTTCCGAAACTGCCCAAGGCCTGGGAGGTTGGCACGGTTTCCTTGCAGTTGATCGGTGTGGGCTTGCTGGTGCTGTGCTTTGCCTATCTGCTGGCGTGCCGCTTTTCCAGGCGGCGTTCCTGGAACCTGCGTGGCCAGGAAATCGTCCTGCCTTCACTCCGGCAGGCCTTGATGCAAGCCTGTCTCGGAGCATTGAACTGGTCGTTGATGGCGATGGTGATTTACACCTTGCTACCGGACAATGCGTTCTATCCGGCGATTCTGGGTGTGCTGCTGATCAGCAGCATTGCTGGCGTCATCACGCACATTCCGGCAGGGCTCGGGGTGCTGGAAACCGTGTTCATCACTTTACTGGCCCAGGAATTCTCCAAGGGCAGCCTGCTGGCCGGTCTGATCGGCTACCGGGCCATTTACTTCCTGTTGCCCTTGCTGATTGCGTTGCTGGTCTATGGGGTGCTGGAGAAAAAGGCCAAGAAGCTCAGCGCAAAGAATCAAGCGCGGATGTGAAGGCACACATGTCATGGCGTGGGAGGGGGGGGGGGGGGGGGGGGCGCCCCCCCCGCTCTTCAATCCCGCCCCGCCCCCCCCCCCCCCCCGTGTTTTTTTGG
>NZ_JAUQOO010000037.1:0-25622 GCF_030580745.1 Pseudomonas serbiensis | reverse complement strand
CAACATTTCCATGCTGATCACCCTGTGTTCTCCTGCTCAAAAAGTGAGCAGAAGCAGTTGAACACCTGGGTCAGTTTTCAGTCGGCAGAACAGCCTCTACTGGGTCAGTTTTCGGTCAGCGGCAACATAATTGGTCAATAAATGATGTAACTAGGTATGTAATTGCGCCCCTGCGCGATACAACAGTACGAGGTACCATTGCCCCATCGACATCATGCAATGGATACGCACTGTGGGACTGCTTGCCTATAGGTTGGATGGGACACCCGTTGTCTCGGTATTCCTAACGGACGAAGAATGGAAAACCGAAGCACTGAACAAATCCCGGGATCTCTTCATGCCCGAGACCAAAAGCCGAGCGGTGCTCAAGGTCTCACGGCTTGGGCATCGTTTCTTTTCCCACAAGCCAGGTGAGCGCAAACTCAGTCAAACAGGCGGCGAAAGCGATGATCATGTCATGCTTAAAATTAAAACGCTTTTTGCTGCCACAGCCGCGGGTTGGTCTGCACTTCCTGAGCAGTCAGGGGTAACAGCTTCCGGCAAATTCTATCGGGCTGACGTTCTTTGTACTCATCCGAATGGCAAGACCAAGGTGGCTGTCGAAATACAACGATCAACACAGCGTGATGTCGACTACGAGGAGCGTCAGAGAGTCTACGTGGAAGCAGGTATTCGCTGTATCTGGATCGACATTTCCAAGAAAGCGTATCGTTATCACATCAGCAAGCCAACCAAAGCACTTCCTCGATTTGAGTGCAAGCGTCAGTCTCCAGACAGTACTGGCACCTACCTCGTATCCATCGAAAAGCAAGACATCGACTTCCCTGAATTTATTCAAGGAGCACTCACGGGAAAACTCAGATTCATTGAGCACGAAGTGAATACCTCCCTTCACCACATCAGAATCCATCGAAAGCGGTGCTGGAGCTGCAAAATTCACATCTGTTTACTAGACCCGGAATTTACTGAGGATCTAGTACGGCAGATGCCGAAAATCGTCTCCACGATCCATCGCAAGACCACGCACATTCAAGATATGTGCAGGATCAAGCTGATTCACTTCAAAAAAAGAGGAGTCAAAGAGCACGTCTCATGCTGCCCACACTGTGGTATTGCGCAATCCTATTCTGAACTGGACCACAGGTTTGAATTGGCTGATCACGTGGCGTTTCTCGCCATTGCCCGACCTACCGGTCTTTTACCCAGAAGGTTCTGGTCTTGGGAGACTCACCCGAAACTTGAAATGCTTCCGGTCCCAGGAGCCGCATTTCTTATCACAGGAGAGCCTGACGACGACTCCGCATTGCTTGAGATCCTGCGCGAAAACCTTAAAGGGTGCCATTGGTAAAATCTGTACTTATTGATGACTGCTGACCTGGCAGTTTTCCGGTTCTTGGCTTCCCGTCAAAATTAATATGGGTAACTTAGCAATCCGGTTTCCCATATCTCGCCATTACTGTTTCCAACAACGCTGCTCCGAACTCAATCCGGAGCAGTTCTATGCGCCTCTTTCTTTGCGAGAAACCCTCCCAAGGTCGTGACATCGCCAAGGTTCTCGGAGCCAACCGGCGCAGTGATGGCTGCCTGATCGGACCCGAAATAACCGTTACCTGGTGTGTCGGCCACCTGCTTGAGGCCGCCCCACCCGAAGCCTATGGCAAGCATCTCAAATCCTGGTCACTGGACCACCTCCCGATCATTCCCAAGCAATGGCAGGTCGAGGTCAAGCCCAAGACAGCGGCACAGTTCAACGTCATCAAACGTCTGCTCAGCGAAGCTCGCACCGTTGTCATCGCCACCGATGCCGATCGAGAAGGCGAAATGATTGCCCGCGAGCTACTGGAACTCTGCAATTACCGAGGCCCCGTTCAACGCCTCTGGTTGTCGGCACTCAATGAGGCGTCGATTCGCAAGGCATTGTCCTCGCTCAAGTCTGGTCAGGAGACTTTTCCACTCTACTACTCAGCCCTCGCCCGCAGCCGGGCTGACTGGCTGATCGGCATGAACCTCAGTCGTTTGTTCACCCTTCTCGGACGGCGAGCGGGCTACGAGGGCGTATTGTCCGTTGGACGCGTACAGACCCCCACATTGCGTCTGGTGGTCGATCGAGATCGTGCAATTGCCAGCTTCGTCTCGGAGCCCTACTGGGAAGTGGATGTGCACCTGTCCTCAATGGGACAACCATTCATCGCGTCGTGGTTACCACCCAGCTCAGGGAGTGACGAGGCCGGCCGTTGCCTAGAGCAGGCGCTTGCCAGTCAGACCGTCGAAGCGATCTTCAGCAGTAAAACCGCCACAGTACTCTCGCTGCAGACTGAGCATTTCCGCGAAGCGCCACCCCTACCCTTCGACCTGAGCACACTGCAAGAAGTCTGTTCACGCAAGCTGGGGCTTGGCGTTCAAGAAACCCTGAACATAGCCCAAGCCCTATATGAAACGCACAAAGCCACCAGCTATCCGCGCAGCGATTGCCGCTATTTGCCAGAGAGTATGTTTAACGAGGTACCCACAGTTTTCGATGCCCTGCTCAAAACGGATCCCGCACTACGGCCTGCGCTCGGAAGCCTCGATCAATCATTGCACTCCCGCGTTTGGAACGATGCCAAGGTCACCGCGCACCACGCCATTATCCCCACCAGCGAGCCGGCGAACCTTGCGCGGATGTCCGAACAAGAACGCCAAGTCTACGAACTGATTCGCAGCCACTACCTTGTGCAGTTTCTTCCACATCATGAGTTTGATCGGACCCACGTAGAACTGGAGTGTGGTGAAGAACGACTGACCGCCGTTGGCAAACAGATCCTGGTTCAGGGTTGGAAAGGTTTGCTCTACGAAAACACCGAGGAGGATGAGCCCAATCAAAAGGCCCAAGCTTTACCAGTCTTGCAACAGGGTACTCATTGCGCCGTGGACGACGTCGAACTCAAGTCCATGCGCACCTCCGCTCCCAAAGCGCTGACCGAGGGCGATCTGATCAAGGCCATGAAAAATGTGGCCAAGTTGGTCAACGATCCACGCCTGAAACAGAAACTTCGGGAAACCACCGGTATCGGTACCGAAGCCACACGAGCCGGCATCATCAAGGGATTGATTGATCGTGGTTATTTGCTAAAGAAAAAACGCGCCTTAATAGCCTCGGCGGCGGCCCATACCCTAATCGAGTCGGTACCCGTTGCAGTCACTGATCCGGGTATGACCGCGATCTGGGAGCAGGCTCTGGACGAAATCGAAGCGGGACGTCTGAGCCTGGATGCGTTCGTCGCCAAGCAAGTGAATTGGATAGCGCAGCTGGTGGCAAGCTGCGGCTCACTTACTTTAGCCATGCCTATCGAAGCCGGTCCGGTCTGCCCCATTTGCGATGCCTCAATGCTCAGGCGTAAGGGAAAATCAGGGCCGTTCTGGTCATGCTCGCACTATCCGGACTGTAAGGGCACTGTGCCCATCAGAAAAGATACGCGTCGCCCGTGACGCGCCATTGGAGATCAATATGAGTGTTGGGGCGATGTAAGGGTCAGTGCATCATTAACGGCGGCTGATCCCTCTCCAACTCACTTAGTGGTTGTCCAATTTCACGGGCCAAGGCGAGACCTGTCGCAATCCATATCTGCCCCAATTCGTTGAACGCTTCCAGGTGAGCAGGATCTTCGTTGAGCCAATGGACAAGGCTGTCGAAATGCTCGGAATTCTCAGGGCAATCATGAATCTTGATGAACAGCTCCAGTGTTCGCTCCCAGATCCGATCCATAACATCCTTGCTCTCCTCTTCCATGCTCAACCAATCCTCAGCTTGTCCTTATCAGACCGTTCATTCTCAATGGCCATCTTGGAGTCTGACCCTGGAGGAACAGAACCCTCGTCGCATTACACAGCTATTTCAGCCAATATAGCAACCTTATAAGTCGACACACAACCTTTAAGGATGTTCATGTCAACGGGTCTTTGCTCAACCATTCGGGTTGAACTGGAGAACTCATCACTTGGCACATAAACATCCGACCCAAGCCCAAATCGGGCGCATGATCGCTAAGCACCGAACCCAGCGTAATCTGACCCAGGAAGAGGTGGCTGAACGCCTGGGGATTGGCAGTGAAGCCATCTCGCGCCTGGAGCGAGGCGTGGTGGAGCTCTCCGTGGTCAAGCTGATGCAGTTAGCAGATATTTTCGACTGCCGGATGGATGAACTGCTGACGGAGTCGAGCAATCGCCCCAATGACCAAGGCCAGATGATCGCGGGTTTGCTGCGTGGACTGAAAGAAAGCGACCGTGCCTTTATCCTGGCTACTGTCGAACAACTGGCTGCTCATCTCGCCAACAAATGAGCTTATGCGCTGGTATTCGATATCCGGGCCTTTGAGGGGAGGCTCTCTGCCTTGACGTCATCTCCCCCTCTCTGCTGTAGTGCCTCAGGATCATCGCCAACGGCGACCCAAGACCGATTCGCTCCGGGTAGCTCGGTCGAACTCCTTGAGTTCGGAGCCTTCTCTTCTGCGGAATTTTTCATTCCCGTTTTGTGCTCGGCCTGATCGTGGTGGCGGATGACCACTGTTGCCTCCAAGGCAACAGTGGTCATCCGCTTCGGCGATCATATTCAGTCCCGGAGCCCGCCGGGGAATCACTGGGCACCCTTTGTGCGCGGATGCGTGCCAGCGTGTTCCGACCCAGGCCACGACAAGGGTCGGTTGGCGGGTCATGGCGCAGGTAAATCAAGTTTTGCGAGGAGCTTGTCGACTGCGTCAGACCGCCTAAGGTGGCTTTTCTATTCCTCGCCTGGCCCCCAGCCAGGCCCACTCTTCACTTTCTTCAGTCCAGTAATTTCCACTGTATTCCGGCCATAAAAAACCGGCTTGCGGCGTCTTGACGCTCCCCTATGACAGGCTTATACAAAGGGTGTGGTTCGCTGTCGTTGACAGCCCAGCCCAGGTAGCTTGAACCTTCAAGGCTACGCCACGCTTGTGGTGGTTTACCCAAGTGCGATCAGCGTTCGGAGGCTCGCACGATTGCCGCTTCAGCGGTGATGAATGCCTACTACCCCAGGTCCGCAGACCGCTGCTGCGGATTCTCTTTTGCTGCACCGCTATTCCCACGGTGCATCGTTCTGTTTGTCATTGGCTTGCCGGTGGCGTGTCGTCATCGCTTGCCTTCACCTTACCCACCCTGACGGGGCTCACTTCCCCGTCAGGGGTCGTGCGTCGCCGTTTTCCCCTGAAAGGAGAACCACCATGGCCCACGCCAACCAATCCCAAGAAGCGACCTCTTACTTCAATCTGCACACCATCGGTATCGGCTACCTGAACCGTGTTCGTGAAGTACAAGTCCGCCGTGGCCAGCCGTTCATGGCCTGCGATATCGCCGCCCTGCACGGTGCCACAGATGCGGTCGAGTACACTCGCTTCGACTGCAAAGTCGCTGGAGGCGAAGCTGAACGCTTGATTCGTCTCTATATGGACGCCGTCAAAGCCGAGAAAAAGGTTTTGCTGTCGTTCCGTATCGGCGACCTGTGGATCGACCCATTTCTCTATGAGAAAGGCGATAAACAAGGCCAACCGGGCGCCAGCCTGAAAGGTCGTCTGCTGTACATCGACTGGATCAAGGTCAACGGCACGTTCGAATACAAAGCGCCTGCCAGGCAGGAGGCAACAGCACCAGCTGAGCAAGCGCCAAACAGTGAGCCATCCCCAACGTCGGCTGATGCCGAAGCTGAGGATACCGACAACCCAGCAGAGTCCAGGATTGAATCTGAATCTGCACCCCGCACGGCCCGCCGTGTCACCACACGCACTGTTCAGCCCGCCTGAACAATTCACGATGTTTACATTAAGGCGCTCAATCGAGCGCCTTTTCTTCAATCAGCACAGGAGACCCCACATGGAATCCTTCTGGCTTTGCGACGACTGCCTGTTCGCTGCGGCTTACGAGGACTACAGCACGTTATCGCTCTACTACACGACCGATGAGATCGAGAAACGCATCGCCGGTATCCATCTTGGACTGGTCCGGCTAATGCCCATCAGTGCCGACTTCGATCCCGAAACTGGCCGGGGAATAAGAACCTTCTCTCCGTTGCCCTGCGACGGTTGTGACTCACATCTGCACGGACAACGCCACCGATTCACTCGGCTGTAAACAGCGCGTCATCGGGCAATGCCCGTCACTCTATATCCACCTCGGGGACAACACTCCCCTCGGGTGTGTACCCCCGGATTGTTCCCTTCGGAGGTACCTCATGAACACCCAGCTCACCCTGATTGAAGCCTCGGATGTCGAGGCTGATCGTATCGCCCAGGAAAACCAGCTGATCGACGAAGCGCTGCGCATTCTGGATCGTCGGCTGTTCACCCGCGGCCCCAACCTGACGTCACCTGACGCCGTGGCCTCATACTTAAAACTGCATATCGCACCCCAAGAGCATGAGGTTTTCGGTGTGATTTTTCTCGATGCTCGCCATCGCGTTCTGGCATTCGAGATCCTCTTTCACGGGAGCATCGATGGCGCCAGCGTTTACCCCCGCCAAGTCGTCAAGCGCTCCCTAGCGCATAACGCAGCAGCCGCGATTTTTGTTCACAACCATCCCTCCGGTTGCACGGAACCCAGCCTGGCGGATCGCGCCTTGACCGCACGATTGAAAGAGGCCTTGGATTTGATCGAAGTGCGCTTACTGGATCACTTCATCGTAGGCGAAGGTCGTCCTCTCTCCCTTGCCGAGCATGGCTGGCTTTAACCCCCCAATAGGCGTCTTCGGACGCCTTGTTCATTTCCTTCTGGAGCACCCTCATGAACCCTTCACCCCAACCCCCAGCTCTGCTGGAAACATCAAACCCATTTGCTCGCGGCTACGACTACTTGCATATTGAACGACTGCTACAGATCACCTACGCAAACGACTGCCCTCCCTGCTTTCGCCCCGTACATGACGCACAAGCCCACCTGCCCGACGATGCGTTAGAACTGTTTCCCTGCCTGTTCAATGACGACTTCGCTCTGATCAGCGAGGGTCAATCCATTCCGGATGAATTGAATGAACGCTGCCAGTCCACCGGGCTGGTGCGGCAAGTGATCTATGCCGTGACTGGCGAAATGCTCAACGAACGACATCATGTCGGTGACCTGTACTCCTTGGAAGAAGCCCAAGCCATGGTCCATCGTTTGAGCTTCGACACAGGACACTACAGTCGAGCCTGGGAGATCAGTACCGCACACCTCACTGACGAAGCGCTGCGCCACCTGGAAAGCTGGGTTGGCAATTTCGACTCCAAGCCAACCGGACTGCTGTTTGAACCCTTTGCCCTGCCAGACTGCAATGGCGTCGGATGTAAGCTGATCGGCACGCCCTGGACCGACGATAACTTGGTGAAGATCGAGGGCAATCCTTACTCTTCGCTGAGGCAAGAGCAGCTCGACGCCAGTACGCCAGAGGCCTTGGTCAACGTACTGTATCTGGCGGCATTAGCGGATGTGAGGTTGTTGATTTTCGACCCCGACGCTGCCGTCTTGGATGGGCTAGCCATTTTTGATGAGTAGCAATGCCTTCGGCGTTAACACGACTCGCCTTGAATCAACTTTCTCACTGAATGACTCCTTCACCTCATGTCAGGTTCTGCACGGAATCTGACATGAGGTTTTTTCCATGGAGCGTTTTTTCACGCCTGTCTGCCTGCTGGGCTTGTTGAGTGCCTGCACCGCACCAATCCCAACCCCATTGCCGACTCATCCAGAGATTGACGGTGGCTCCAATCGACCCCAGTTATCGAGGAGCCCAGCCGACGAAAGCCATCCGTCAGAGCTCCGCTATGGCCGCTATACGCTGGTCAGCACCGAGCCCACCACGGAACAACGTGATCTTCTCGCTCAAATCGTTGACGTGAGCATTCCGTCCAACCTGAATCCTTCGGTACAGGAAGCAATGCAATACGTGCTGCAGCGCTCGGGTTATTCGCTCTGCCCTGCCGAAGAACCAGTGAAAATACTGTTTACCCGGGCTCTGCCCGCCGCCCATTACCGACTCGGCCCGATCTCATTACGCAACGCGCTACAAGTGCTGGCAGGCCCCGCATGGCAACTCACGACCGATGAGGTCAGCCGTTCGGTCTGCTTCGAACGGGAGAAAAATGATGCTGGCAAGGTGCGGGTCACACCAACCTCGTCCCATCAGTCGGAGGCACGCCCATGAAAGCCTCGACATTTCAAACTCTCATTGTCGGCTCCCTTTGTCTGGCGGTCTCCGGGCTAAGTGGTGGCTTGTATAACCAGTATCAACGCGTGACCGAGCTGGAAAATGCGAACGCCCAACGCTTACAGACCCTGGATACCCTGCAACGTGATTCAAGCACCCTCATGGATGCACAGGAGAAGCTGCAGTACGCACTGAAAGACCTGAAGCAAATGGTCGATACCGGTGAGCAACAGGCCAATACCCTCGATCCGATGTTGGATCAATGGGCGCAGGAGATACAGGAGCTACGCGACGGCCTGGCAGACCGCGCCACCGAAGCCGACATGATCGCGCTACGCGCACGACTTGAGCACGTCGAGCAGCAACTCCTGGACATCAAGACCCAGCCACCACTCCCACCACCAACGCCCTCCTCGGCCAAGCCGAATAAAGCCGCTCGCGCCAAACCTGTCCCGCTCTCACCGCCATTCTCAATGCTGGGTGTTGAATCTCGCGGTGGCGAGCGTTTTCTGGCCGTCTCACCTCCTGATAGTCGCTCGCTCACAGATATCCGGTTGCTGCACAACGGCGAGCAGCTCGGCACATGGCAGCTGAAGGCGCTGGAGCCGAACGCGGCCATCTTCACGGTGCCCACTCAGCCAGACCAGACCGTGCAACTCCCTTGAGAAACGATCATGAACCGAGCGCTACTGTCCCCTGTCGTCTGTCTCGTTTCATTGCTTAGCACGGGCGCTGCGATGGGTAACCCTGTCACGACACCGTCACGGGTCCAGGACACACAGTCCACTCCGCTGTGGCGCTCGCACCCTGAACAGGCGACAAGCTGGGGGCTCACGGAGCAGGAATGGACACGCTTCGAACAGATCCAAGCCGGCCCGCGTGGTTACTGGAGCCCGAATCTCGATCCGCTGACTGCACTCGGCGTCGAAGCAGAGAACGACCAGGAGCGTCAGCGCTATGCCGAATTGCAGGTAGCGCTGGAAGCCAAACGTGCCGAGCGCGAGTTGGCCTACCAAAATGCTTACACCGCGGCCTGGGCCAAGCTGTTTCCGGGGCTGTTGCCGATCCAGGGTATGGCATCCCCGTCCCCTGCCAGCTCATCGGTAGAGCCGCGCCAAGCTCTGTTTGTCGAGGACCATTGCCCAGCGTGCACCGCTGAAGCGCAGCGTCTGCAAAACAGTGATACAGCGTTCGATATCTACCTGGTGAGCAGCCATGGCGAGGATGAACGCGTCCGTCGCTGGGCTCGGCAAGCGGACATCGATCCGGCCAAGGTTCAGCGCCAGCAGATTACCCTGAACCATGACCGAGGTCGCTGGTTCAGCCTGGGTGCTGCGGGGCCATTGCCCGCCACATTTCAACAGGTGAACGGACAATGGCAACGCCTAGACTGAGCGGACTTGCGCTCTTGCTGACGATGCTCGTAGCCCAGGCTGACGAACTTCCGCCGCCTGCCTATCAACTAGCGGCGCATAACGCCAGCATCCCTTCAACGGTGCTGTTCGCGATTGCGCTGCAGGAGAGTGGTATCCGCGTCCGTGATCAACTGTTGCCCTGGCCCTGGACCCTGAACATCGCAGGAATACCTTACCGATTCACCACCCGAGCGGCCGCCTGTCACGCCTTGCATCAAGCACTCGCCCGGCATGACGCCAAGCGAGTTGATGTCGGTCTTGGACAAACCAACCTGGGTTACCACGGACAACGTTTCCTCAGCCCTTGCGAAGCCCTCGATCCCTACCGAAATCTCGCCGTGACTGCCGCGCTGTTGCAGGAGCATCACGCCGCTACCGGTGATTGGGTGTCAGCTGCCGGCCGATATCACCGCCCGGCAGGAGGAACGCCGGCCGCGCGTTACCGCGCCGGCTTTTCCCGACAACTCGAACGATTGCAGGTTTCCTTCAAACAGGGCACACCACAATGAAGCGAATACCCCTTATCTGCTATTTCATCCTGCTCTTGGCTCCTTTCGCCCAGCCGGAACTGACCGTAGCCGGGGATCAGCCTAGCGACTTCACATGCCTCCATTTTCAGGTCGCCAGACCGCCAATAAACAACAAGATCCAGCCTGATCGGGCCATGCAGGCGGACCTGTCCACGTTTGCCGATGAAGCCTGGATACTACCCGTCCGCAGCTCTCACTTGAGCCCCGGTCAAATCACGTCTCGCGCCCTGAACATGCCGGGCTTACGGCCATTTTTCCTGGTAGGTGAGGATCCCCAGTCACTGGCTTGGTTGCGTCAACGCGCGACTGAACTGCAGGAAATGGGCGCGGCCGGTCTAGCGGTTGAAGTAACCGATACCGAAGCTTTGGCCCGAATTCGAGCAGCCGCTCCGGACATCACCATCCTGCCGGTCAATGGCAACGACATCGCCTCTCGCCTGAAAATTGAGCACTACCCTTTCTTAATCACAGCCACCTCACTGGAACAGTGAGTCTGGGTCATGGCCGAGCATGCGATGGAGTCCAAACTCCGGCCCGCAGTCGAGCTGTATACCGTGGCGATCTGCGTCGCCGCGGCGGTGTTATGCGTGTATTCGCCCTGGGCCGTGGCCCTATCACCCGAGATCGGTCTGATTGCGGCTCTGGCATATGCCCTGTTCGGTTTGATCCGCCTCCGACAAGCCTGGGAGGTGTTGCGCTATCGGCGCAATATCCGCCGGCTGCCTCGCTACGAGCTGACAAGCCGGCAGATTCCGGTGAGCCGCAAACGTCTGTTCATGGGCCGCGGCTTTCGCTGGACCCGCCTGCACACTCAGCGCTTGGTCGAGGCGCAAGATCCGGCGGTCGCTCAATATATCGAGCAACCGACCCGATACCGCCTGGCACGTGGACTCGAACAACGTCTGGAGCATGCACCGTTTCCGCTCTCAGCATTGGCCCGTGTCACGGTTTGGGACAGCGCTTTCAATCCATTGCGCCCTTTGCCCCCAGTCGGTGGCTCGCCGCTGTTGCACGGGGTCGAGCCCGACGAAACAGAAGTCAGTCTGCCATTAGGTGAACGGGTCGGACATACCCTGGTGCTGGGCACTACCCGCGTTGGCAAGACCCGGCTCGCCGAGGTTTACATCACTCAAGACATTCATCGCATCGAACATGAGGTGGTCATCGTCTTCGATCCGAAGGGTGATGCCGACCTGCTCAAGCGCATGTACGTCGAAGCCAAACGCGCCGGTCGGGAGAAAGAGTTTTATGTGTTCCATCTGGGTTGGCCAGAGATCTCTGCCCGCTACAACGCCGTAGGACGTTTCGGACGCATCTCGGAAGTGGCGTCACGCATCGCAGGGCAACTCAGTGGTGAAGGTAACTCGGCGGCGTTTCGTGAGTTCGCCTGGCGTTTCGTCAACATCATCGCCCGGGCTCTGATCGAGTTGGGTCGACGTCCAGACTACCTGCAAATCCAACGGCATGTGGTCAACATCGACGCATTGTTCATCGAGTACGCCCAGCAGTTTTTCGCCAAGACCGACCCGAAGGCGTGGGAAGTGATTGTCCAGCTTGAAGGCAAGCTCACCGAGAAGAACATTCCCCGGCACATGGTGGGACGCGAAAAGCGGGTGGTGGCCATCGAGCAATACCTGGCGGCGAAACGGGTATTTGATCCAGTAATGGACGGGCTACGTTCTGCGGTACGCTACGACCGTACTTACTTCGACAAGATTGTCGCCTCGCTACTGCCGCTACTGGAAAAACTTACCACCGGAAAGACCGCCCAATTACTGGCCCCCAACTACACCGATCTAGATGACCCGCGGCCGATCTTCGACTGGATGCAGATCATCCGCAAACGCGGCATCGTCTACGTCGGCCTGGACGCACTGACCGACGCCGAGGTGGCCGCCGCCGTGGGCAACTCCATGTTCGCCGACTTGGTCTCGGTCGCGGGACATATCTACAAACATGGCATTGACCATGGTCTGCCCCAATCGGGCAGCACCGGTGACAAGCTGCCGATCAACCTTCACGCTGATGAGTTCAACGAGTTGATGGGCGATGAGTTCATCCCGCTGATCAACAAAGGCGGTGGCGCCGGCATCCAGGTGACGGCCTACACCCAAACCCTCAGTGATATCGAAGCACGCATCGGTAACCGAGCCAAAGCCGGCCAAGTGATCGGCAACTTCAACACTCTGCAGATGCTCCGTGTGCGCGAGACCGCCACCGCTGAATTGCTTACCCAGCAGTTACCCAAGGTCAACGTGCTGACCAAAACCCTGGTGTCGGGCGCCACCGACACCTCCGATCCTGAGGCCAACACGGATTTCACTTCGTCCTCCCAAGATCGGGTCAGCAGCACCTGCGTGCCCATGATCGAGCCGGCTCACATCGTCAGCTTGCCCAAGGGGCAAATGTTCTCCTTCCAGGTGGGCGGGCAGCTCTGGAAAGTCCGTATGCCACTGCCCAGGCCCTCTCCCGACGATGCGATGCCCGAGGACCTGCAGGAGCTCACCCAGCGGATGCGCACCAGCTACAACGACCAGGCGGGTCACTGGTGGAGTGCAAGTGGCGGTGGCCCGACGCTCGACTTCGATCCAGATCGGGTTACGCCACTACGCACTTCTTCAGCGGTGGATGCTAGTGTTCCTGCTCAGGAGGCCCCATGACGCCGTCGGCCCTGCAGTGCATCTCGTGGAGTCAAGAAGGATGACTTCAGCTCAGAACCCTCCACCGCAACCCATCCAGCGCCCAGGGCTAATCATCTCGGCGATTAACCTGGTCCTGCACGTCATCGGTTTGCTGATCGCCTCGTTGCTGTTCTCGATTCTGATCGAGTGGGCCGGTCTGCTGCTGTTCTGGGGTAATCAAGGCTGGCGACACAGTCAGGCGATGCTGAGCAGCGAACTGGGCTGGCTCAGTGAGCACTTCACATCCTCACTGATTATCCAACAGCCTGGACAGACGATTGTCCAGTGGCTGGATTTCCTCCAGCAGTGGTTACTGGTCAAGACCGGTTTTACGGATTTCGCCCAGCAGGCGCGGGCGTCGAGCCAGGATAACGGTTTCTGGAGCGGGCTCAATCAGCTGTATGTGAGCATCGAGGATTTTGTACTGGCGGCGGTGTATGTCACTTTCACTTTCGTGGTGCGCCTGACCATTCTGGTCTTGGCGACCCCCTTGCTTCTGCTGGCCATGTTCACCGGCTTTATCGATGGTTTGATGCGCCGCGACCTGCGTAAATTCGGCGCTGGGCGCGAAAGCAGCTTTGTCTATCATCGGGCCAAGCGAGCGGTCATCCCACTGCTGATCGTGCCCTGGATCCTTTACCTGTCCCTACCCTTTTCGCTCAACCCAATGGCGGTACTTCTGCCTTGCGCCGTGATGCTCGGGGTCGCCATGGCCATCACGACGGCGACATTCAAAAAATATCTCTGAGTGCGACACGAATGCTTATCTGCGGAAGTGTTCAAGAGGCCAGCTAATGAGAGGCCCAAGCTCCCGGTCGTAAGGAGCCGCCAGTCCCGCGTTAGTGGACAACCCTCACAGGTGTTTGGCTTCGAGAGGAGTTTGATCATGGCATTGGTTGGTGGACGAGATGGGCGCAATTTTGGCTATGGCCGACAACTGAGTTATGCCGGACCGCAAGCCTTGCTCGATCTTTTTGGCGGCGGGCATTACGCCACGGTCAAGGCGCACAGTGATCGCTGGCAGGCGTTTGTCCGCTGGTGTCGTTCGGAGGATGGGCCGGGGTTTAACGACGCGCGACAGATAGATCGGCAGACCTTGCTGGACTACGCAGGGCATCTGCGCCAACAAGTTGAACAAGGCGCCATCGGCATCGCCACCGCGCAAAACCGGTTGTCCAGCGTGAACCGCACTATGGCGGCTCTTCGCGGCGATCAGTCTGTGGCGGCGGTGCCAAGCCCGAGTAAGGCCTTGGGAATACGGCGTACCAGTGTTCGTCGCTCGACGCCGCAAGGCCAAGACCATGAGCAGGTGAAGCGGATCGTCGACGTGCTCTGCGAACACCAAATGCCGCGCGCGGCGGCCATCGTTCAGTTGGCGCGAGCCACCGGCATGCGCTTGCGCGAGGCCATTTTGGCCGACCTACCGCGCCTAAAACATGAGACCGAACACTACGGCAAAATCAACATCCGAGATGGCATTCAAGGTGGCCGCTCACGTGCGTCGGCGCTTCGTTGGATTACGGTAAATGATTCTATACGTGACGCGCTAAAATTTGCCGCACAGGTTTCACCCAACGGTAGCCGCAATCTGCTTGCACCGAACGAAAGCTATGTCGATTTACAACGGCAAATCGTCCGCCCCGCACGAGAGATCCTCCATTCGCACAACCTCAAAGGCTTCCACGAGCTTCGGGTTGCCTATGCGTGCGAACGCTATGAACAGAGCACTCATCATCTTGCGCCCATCAACGGTGGCCGTTGCTACCAACTCGACCGACGCCGAGATCAGGATGCCCGAGTGCAAATCAGCTACGAGTTGGGACTCGGCCGTATCGACCTGTTATCGACTTACATTGGTGGTCGAACATGAGTAAGCCATTCGATATGAAGCCGTTGCTACTGCTCGCGAACATAGTCCGACATGATCGGATCGGCCGTGACGTGTGAATTGTGCTGGTGGTTCTTTGGGAATGGCATGGTCTTTTCCCTCAACTTTCCAAGGTCAGGCCGTAGCAACAAGTAACAGCCACGTATTCGGGGTGAAGGCCAAGCTTTTTCCTTGAGCATCAGGCCAGTTAAGATGTGAGGCTTTAACCCGCTCGATTTTCAAATGCCTCGTGGGTTCGGTGATTGGCTGATACCACTGCCCGCAGGATAGTCAGACCATGCAGCAAAAGCTCTTCGCTACGTTGCGGCGCAAACCACTCGCCATTGAATTTGCCGCCATGGAAGAGATTGTTTCGCACCCGGCAGACTTGGAGAAGAATCAATTCGGCTCGGTTTCTATGGTCTGGAGGCGTCGTGTCCCAGCATAGGTTGCCTTCTCGCACCACCTGCTTTTTGGGTGGGAAATTGAGGTAATACTGAATTGCAATTTCTGTTTGTTCGGTCGGATTTTCAAAGACGCCCAGGACCTCTTCGGCGAACGCTTTCCAATCAGCCTTCGGCTGTCTATCGCCTTCCCTGAACCCCGCGACCTTGAGGCAGTATTCGCTACGTGCGAATTCGCGAAAAAACTCAAAAGCAAGAAAGTCGAGATGGGAAACTTTTTCAAGTAGTTTGTTCGGCATGTCAACTCCCTGTCGCTCTCGCGGACGTCAAACCCGCGCCCTGGTACTACTACCAAACCCCCGAATCAATGGGGCGGTGGTACAGCGGTTTTCTTTCATTTCTGAGCTTTCGAACCAGTGGCACCCAGTAACAGCGTTGGCAGCAAAGTCAGCGGTACAGATTTATCGAGCAGCCCGTCCAGAACCCATCAAGCCGGCACTCAAGCGCACACAGTGGATGTTGATGACGACCTGCCTTACTCAGCTTCGGCCTCCAACCGCAGACGGAACGCCTCATAGTCTTCGGTAACCACATCCTGCCCCCGGAACGTCCCGAACGCGAAGAATTCCTTCACATCTTGCTGAGCATCGTCTACCACTCTGTCCTCTATGCCGAGCAGATACTTCAGAATGTACACTTGGCAAATCAACTCGGTGATTAGCGCTACAGAACCCGCGACCCTAAAGGAGGCTTCTACGTTTTCCGCGAGATCGAGGCGGATTGACGCCGAGTGCGCGACAGAATTACGGATGGTATTGAGCCACCAGAGACGAGTAAGAGCTTCATCAGGGGCATTCTCGGGGAACATGCCAAATCGCTCCAAGAACGCACGAAGTTTCGATAGAGCGGCTTCTCCCAGCATGTTTGGCAGCCGCTTCATAATGTCGGTGACGATTTTCGGGTCAATTTCAAGCTCGGCGAGCTTGGACTCGAACGTCTTTGAAGCCTCGTTGAATTTCTTTCTGACCAACTTGCTATAGCGGTCAGTTTTTTCCAGCTTGCGCCAGCGAGCGACCAACGTATCCAAGGCTGCGGCAGCCATACCGACCTTGATCTGAGCGTTAGTAGAGGTCATCGCCAGAGACAAGGCATAGATGGCCTCACCTCCCCCCGCTACCGGCAACGCTTGAACCTTCGACCAGTCGAGTCGGGAGCACTTGAAGAAATTCAGTCCAACTAACTGCTGTCCGGGAATCACCGGTAGTGATTGCTCAGCACCATTGCCCACCGCGACATGTTTGCCAGTGAGCAGGGTAAGAATCAAGGACAGATCATAGGCTCCGTCATTTCCTGGCAACCCCGGAGCCAGAATGGAAGGCTCGTTCAACGAGGGGTGCTCTTCGACCACAGCAGTGGGCATCCATTTGCCAGGGACCGCTGGCAGCTCTATCACCTTCGACTCTTCAAAGCCTCTCGAAGTGAATGTACCTCCCCCTATGACCTCTCGAACCCCATGAGGAATTGCTTCCTTCAGCACCGAACCATCGCTCACACAGACGCGATATGGGCCGATGCTGAACTCGCCCTTAGTGGTGATACCGTGGTCAAAATTGTAGACGCTTCTGAAAACGGACTGAACCTGATCCATTTTTGGTACACAGTCGCTCATGACGATTTTCCTATGGCCGTTCAACAAGGCGGGTATAGCCCAGAGCTGGCTCCCCAGACTCGGAATCAGTGGCCTGCACTGCATTTTCCGAAATCACCTTTGCAGCTACGCGCTGTGAAGAGCGATTGTCGACGCCCACGACAGCTTCTACGTAAAATTTTTTGATGCCATGCCTGCTGAGGCCATTGCGTAGCTCCTGAATGCCTTGCTCTACAATCTCAGACGCCAAGCCGCGATTACGGTAGGCCTCTGGAACGGCGTACCCTAGGTTGAAGCAGGGGACGCCCTCGATGGGCTCAGCCATAATGAAGATTGCAATAGCCTTAACACGCCCGTGTTCCACCTTGGCATAGGTGTACCGGACCTCGCCGTTGGGTTTGTCAACAATGACCCGTAGACTGGGGTGCAACTCCGCTGGATGCGTGGGCATACCTCTCCGCACCTCTCTTTGCAGACTGATCAGAGCATTCATTGGGTCGGCTATTTTACCCATGCCTTCGTTCCCTCGATTTCGCGGACGCGAAAATGCGCGCCCTTCTACTGACCCAGCCCCGCTGTTGAGGGCAGGGCTTGGGGTGTATCCACCAATTTTTCCTCGATCAGTTGGAGTTCGGCAGCTAGGCCAGTCGACGCTCACGTTTCGACAGCTTCCCGAGCAAGTACGCCGAGATAGTTCCCACAATCTCGATAGCGGCTTTAGCCTCCTCTGACGAAAGAGTGGGCACCCAAGGCCTTCCATGGCCAGCACCCTGCTTGTTGCGAACTCGGTTGACGCCGAGAGCGGCGGTGAAAAGGCCGCGCTCCATCGATTTAATCGCTGGTTCACCGAGCTGCTCGGGAATCTCTGGCACTGCCAACTCAAGAGCGATGAAGGCCATACCCAAAAGGCCCTGAAAGTTCGCCTTTTCTGGATAACGCCCCTCCAGGCTCATAAGCACGTGGGCTGCGGTAGCCTCTAACAAATCCTTTCCAGTACCCGCTATGAGAGCCGCATCCTCAGCCCCCTTTTGAGCACGAATTGCATAGGCCCACAAAGCATCAGTCAATTCCGCTCCGACAAGCGCGGTCAGTACTTTGGGAGATACCGTCCCATCGTCCGCTAGATTAAAGCCCTCTGCGTTGAAGGCTCCCTTAGCGTTTTCCACAGCCTCACGGCCTACGTAGTTCGCAGATGTTTCGCGGAAACCACCACAGGCGCGGACTTTAGAAGGAGCCCAGCGACTAGGCGAGAACCAGCCTCAGGCTGTAGCTCCATCGCACTGTAGAGCACCGCACGAACTCGCTTCGCTTTGCCAATGGTCTGTCCTTGCTGCTTTGGATCATGCTTAGAAAGACCAACGGTGTTCACTTGAAATTCAATATCGGCATGGGATGGCTCCCGATAAATGCCACTATTTCCAGAGTCGTCTACGAGCTGAGCCAATGCATGGATGATCGTATCTGTAAGCGGGATAGTATTCATAAGCTTCTCACCAACCTTTCCCAATTCAGTCTCTCGGACGCCCAATACGCCCTGGTACTGCCAAAGGCCCATTCGAGGGCCGGTGATATGCAACTGATTTCTAGAATCAGCTATGAAGCACCCTCAATACCCGAGCTTGTTGTTGAGGTAGGCTTGAGACGTGTGTGTTTTCTTCGCCCCTCCATCAGCACCGCCTTTGCTTCTTCTCTACTACCGGATCGGCAGTGAAGGATGTATTGCGCAAGCCTCGCCTGATTCTCGTAGTCGATTTCCAGCCAATCCAGCTCCGCATGAACATACTGAATGATGTCTTCTAGTTTCACGCTGAACCACTCACCGTTCGTGCGGTACTGGGCAAAATGCTGGTGACACTTCGCCTCGGCCGCAAGGCAGTCTGCAACCTTGGCATTGATTACATTGACTAGCACGCTCCCATGGCCGCTCATCTGTGCACGCTGGCGACGACCTGCCGTCTTGGTATGTCCGATCTTGCTGAGCCCTGTCATCCCATCGAACAAGACATAGACATAACCGACCAGTCGGTCAGGCGGGCTCGTTGGGTTTCCAGGCGCACGCGAAGCGAGATGCGGGAGAAATTCCTTCGCGGCTTCTACGAAATGCGCCCAGGTTGGGGTTACATCGAGGTCTTTGAGGCTCTTTAAAATCCGCCGCTGTCCAACGTTTCGATCGGAGTCATCCGCATGCGCCAAGCGGATGGCCTCATTGACAATCATGCCCCAGCCTAGGAGCGACAGCTCTCGCTGTAAGCGCGTCGCAGGCAGGTCGAAAGCAGCCGCCAAGTCAGCGAGTTCAACCTTTTGCACTTGTTCGACCATGCCGCTTTCCTGAACTTCGGTTTTGATGTTGTTGGCCACTTGAGTACCTTCCCGTTTAGCCCGCACGGCGGCGGGCTTGTAGGTGCCGTGCATTTTCCTATGCGTCGGCAATATCGGCTCGCATGAGGGTTATTCTCGGCAAGAGCCGCTTCCGAATTTCGTCAATCAATTCGGTTATCAGTTCGCATTCATCGTTCGTGAAACGCAAAAACGGTGCACTGCGTAAATCGGTGACCGACTTAGAATTTATGCGCCAAGGCTGGACTTTATGGTGCTTGCTATTCGAATGTGCATACACCTCATGGCGAAGGCTCATCAACCGCTTGTGCAGAGCTATAGCGCCTTGATCTTCAGGCAAAAAACTTTCTGGAAGACTCGGCCATCCGTAGCTTTTGGTGAATGCCCTCGCATAGCTAACAACAAGTGCCGTCACAAATGCGGATTGCTGCATGTAGATAGAACCACGACGCTCCCAAGGCGCTGAGTGCCACCCTTTTTTCAGTAGATGTTGGGCGTATTGGCGTGCAAGGCCCAAATCATTGGCGGCTACGTAGAGGCGTTCATACAGTCTCTGCTTCTCTTCACCCGCGACCGCTGGAATGTCCATATTCTTACTTTTCCTCTGGCGTTCAGTTGTCGGCGCGGCGGGTATTCGGCTTGGGTGTACCTGGTGACATTTCCTTCAACTCACAGGGCGCGATTCACCACTTTTTATTACCGAGCTGAAGACGCTCAAAGTCTTTCGCGAGCGTAATCAGACCAGAGCGGCACCTGCTAAACCTTGCCGTTTCGCGTGGGAATCCAATCGATTCAAGGAAGTCGGGGCTACATGAACTGAGCAATTGGCGACTGACATGGTTAGTGTAGTCAGACTCGAATCTGCGTTTCCCAATAACCGCTGACTGAGCTTCCCGATTGGCGTCCGCCATGACCTCGTGCCGATGAACTTTCCCGTTGGCTTCAGCTCCAGATCTGTATGCCAAATCTCTCAAAACTTGGGTCACTTCACATAGAGTTTCGTAGTCAGCCTTCCGCTTGTGTGACCGGTAGAGGTAAAAAACTATCGCCCCAGAAATGACAAGGATTAGAGGCCCAAAATTGTTCATACAAGCCTTTCCTACTGGTTCACGTTGTCCGCAGCGGCACGAGCCAAATCGGCACGGGCAAACCATGCTTCGTGGTGGCATTGGTCAACATCTTGCTATTTCAGCCCAACGGCCTAGAACGATGGTTGTAGGCAAATTCGATTATTCCAATGTAGCTATCGTTTGAACCACGCCGTTTTTCAGCAACCATCTGCATGTTTTGCCCCGTAGGTTGCTTGGTCCACAGTGTATTTTTCTCCAGCACTCGAGGAAAGTTGCTTAATGAGGCCTTTGCACGAGAAGCCCATCATATTGAGATACTGCTTCGCAGACCTCACCGCCTGCTGGTTCCAATCAATGCTCATGCTGTCCACTGCTATCGTAGCGTCAGAAACGTCGAAACCCTCTCCAGCATCAGATGAAAGCTGATGAATAAGCCCATTCCGTGAGAAGCCGGTCATGCTGAGATACTGCTTCGCTGATCTGACTGCATTATTTTGAGGTCCGGTCAAATCTCCAGCCCATGAGGGCCCAGCAGCAAAAAAAGTGACAGCCAATATTACTTTCAAAAAATTCATCGGAATATCTCCAGAACCCATGCAGCGCCTCGAACGGCCTTAAAATTCTTGTCTTACGGCTCAACTTTACATGACACGTCCCTTGAGGGGACTGAGCGAATTTCCTCGGCTTTCACCTGGTCAATCAATGCCTGCAGCTGCGGCGGTAGGCCAAGAATCACGTTTATTGCGAGAGTCATTTTTTCCTACTTCTTCTTGATTGGCTGGGCCTCAAAGTGACCGCTGCTACGAGACACGAAGTGATGCCCGCAGTAAGGGCAGTCATAGCTAGCATCTTCCACCCCACCACCAAAGCTGCCTCCAGTCTCAACCAGCTTGAATTTTCTTTTGCATGAAGAGTTGACACATGTTTCCGTCGTTTTGGTAGACATGCTTCTTTTTCCTTGATCCGTTCAGCAAGAAGTTAGAGCTCGATTTCGTTGAGAGTGATGACATCCAGATACCAACCACAGCAGTTCGGCGTGGCCCTAAATCCGATAGCTCTCGCCTGTTCATGCTTGACTTTGCCCTTGACGATCTCAAAGCCACCCCAGCTGACTTCAACAACCGGATCTTTCAGAATCCGCTCGTGAGCGACAGAAACGCGATGCGCCAATTCAAGCGAGCGCGTTTCTTCGTCGAATTTAGCCATCACGTAATGCACACGATCAGGCTTTACCCGCTCTTTCGAGTACAGAGCGTTCTCGGGGTAAACGCATACGGTGACCATCTCCAATGCATCGCCCCGAACGTGCGCGTGAGCCAACTTCGAAAGGCGTTGCATGTAGATTGACCTTTGATGCTTTAAATCTCCAGCATCCCTGTGTACCTCAAAACCCATTTGCGACCAGAACTCCACGGAGCTGCGTGGTTCACATTGAACAACGAGCACAGTGTTGTTAAGTGCTTCTTCCTTACGAATGGCATGCTCAACAAGTGCCCGTCCAATCCCGCGCTGCTGACAACTGCTTTTTGTCTGCAAGATAGTATCGTGTGAAATACCGTATGTGAGAAAACCAACCGGTCCTTCCGCACCAATAAAGACCGTCATCCGCTTTTCGGCGCACGCTTTCTGAATCATGCCCCAATTGTTGATGAACCCATGCCCATTGCGCGCCTCACGTTTTAACCATTCCTGGATGAGTGGGAGATCGGCATCCACCGCCGTGCGGACACTTTCCTTCATTTTC
Source organism: Pseudomonas serbiensis (assembly GCF_030580745.1). Classification (NCBI taxonomy): domain Bacteria; kingdom Pseudomonadati; phylum Pseudomonadota; class Gammaproteobacteria; order Pseudomonadales; family Pseudomonadaceae; genus Pseudomonas; species Pseudomonas serbiensis. Next base: position 3,756 of record NZ_JAUQOO010000037.1, on the reverse strand, counting down.
TTGGTCTTTTCCATAACCCCTCCGAGTTATTTAAGCGCGCTTGACAGTGCAACCCATGGGGATTGGTCGAATTTTCCTACTCTTCACCAAGCCAAGCCCAGTACGACAATCCAAGCTCCATCGTTGCCGCTTCACCACCGGTGACTCCACGCGCTTTGAGCCTGGATATCTCCTCTTCCATCCAACGCATCAGTGCCGCTCGCCCGTGTGGGCAACTCCCGTACCCATCTTCTAAAGCAGCAGCAATACTCTGAAGCTGGTCACTGTTCATGGCGTTTCTTGACCTCCGGCTTCGAGGCTGGAGACATCAACAGCCCGCAGGTTGCGCACAAATACGTGTCACCTGGTCCATCCGTGAGGCCCTTAGTCGACACATTCTCCCAACACTTTGAATACGGCTGATCATTTTCGGACGTTTGCTCTTCGCCCCGGTGGTTATTCGGGCAAGCGAAGTAGCGATATGAGCGCATAGTCATAGGATTTTTCCTATGGATGGCCGTGGCTTAGCGAAACCACAGTTTTGAAGTTGAACACTACCGGCTCACCAAACATGCTGATCCATCTCACCCAGCTCCGAATGAATGCCGGAAAGCAACATGAACATGCTGTCCATGACCTCGCTGAGATGTCGAACATTGATATGGTGTAGATCCGGCAGTGATAACTGGCCCTTCTTGTCCTCGGGGTACCGAAAAGAGAACGACTGCGGATCAATCTCGGCTAGTTGATGTAGGAATTGCTCCATCGCAGGCACCTCCTGATCGCATGCATGTGGAGTCAGCTCATTGAGCAGCGTTCGCAGTTCTGCCCACATGGGCACCAGGCTATGGCTGTGGTCTTCTTTGGCAGGAGAATTTGCCAGCTGTCTAGCCAACGCCAGAATCAGCTTGATTTGAAGCTCTAATCCTTGGCGGTAGAGGAATACTAATGGATAAATAACGCTGTCGAGATTGGTTCTACGCTCCGACAATGCATACAAAATTGCATCTGCCGCGTCTTTATACCCAGCCGCGTAGATATCCATGGGATAAGGCGCCCAGCCAAGCATGGCATTGTTCTGCCAGTCGTCACCTCGAACAAACAACTTCTGACCTGCAAATTCTGATGGGAATTTGGAACGTTCACCAAGGTTGTCGTCCAGCAAGTCGTCGCAATTGCTCATTTTCATTCCCTCGTTTTCTCAGCCGCGAAAGTCGCATCGCCCTTTACTGGTTGTAGCTCAGAGCTTGGGGTTGAGCTGGCTGATTTTTCCGTGCTACTTCGGTTGATCGTCAGTGGTCGTGTTTTCAACTGCGCGCATGTACACCGCCATATCACCCATCTGCTCTACAATGGCGGCTTCGCTTGCTTCGTGCACGGCGCTGATCTTGGCTTTCATTCTCAGGCACGAACCGCAATCGACGTGCACCCAGTTACTGGTGCCGTTGCTGGCTTCCTCGAGCCAAGTGCCGCATGGCGCCTGATCGGCTTCGTCGTCGTCAGGATAGGGATCAAAGTGCGTGGCCATCGTCGCTTTCCGAAGCGGTAACCAATATCGAACACACCATTGATCAGCCGCACTCGTGCCGCGCTTTATAAGTCGCGGTAGTCCTCCGGGTATTCAATCCCATGCAAGAACCATAGACTTTTGGCATTGCTCTCATGAGGTGCCTGATTAAAGATGAAGGCAGGGCATTCCTCATCTGCTTTGTCGATCAGCTTAGCCACCAGATCAGCGTTGCGGCGCTGTTGCACTGACAGCTTTGCACTCGCTTCTTCCAGGTGATCAATGCTGCACTTCTCCATAAAGCTGAAATGTTTGCCCAGGAGCCCGCAGAGAATGTCCGAGATCTGTATGGCAGGTTCATTGTGTGAAATTGCGAACCGGTAGCTTACGGGCTGGCCACCCCACGCAATTTCGTTGCGCTCAAGGCTTTCCCGGACCCGCGGTTCTTCGTCAAATACGTGAACCGATCTCACGAATGTGGCAAGTCTATGGATGAAGGCTGTATCAAAACCACTCACCAGCTCATCCTTCTCGTTGCCGCAAAGATACACCAGCGTAGTGACCCTGGAAGCCTCTTGGAGAAGGTCTGAGAGCGCCATTCTTGCCATGTTTCTGAACGTGAAGCCGCCACTGAAGAGAAACTGGCGTACAGCTTTTAGGAATTCGGGTATTCGCGCTGACGGTACGTTCGGGTAGTCGAAGGTCTTTAGTAGCCGGAAATACCCAAGTGGCTCTAGCCTCACTATGGCGTGCAGTTCGTTTTTCAGATCGTCCCGAATCGATGTGTAGGTCTCGAATTGATCATGATCTAGCAGCGAGTCAATCAGGTCGACTATCGACCAGTTCAAGATGCTGAAGTTAGAGAAGTGAATGTAAGCTGGCGACTCCAGAAGCCATGTGAGGAACTGCTCCAGCTTGTTGGAGCTGAGGCAGGTGATGTAATCCCCCTGGGCCAGGTGCTTTAGCTTCAACTCTTTGACTGATGGCTGAATTCTCAATTGTGCCCTCAGGGCATTAATATCAGGCAGGCTGGCCCCTGGCCCCAGCGCTACACCCCCGAGTACAAAGCAATCCAGAACCTCATGATTGAGCCCGGTTCCAGTCAAGGATAGGCTTCGGATATTGTTCGTTTCGTCGTAATACAGCGTGTAGGCCTTATTGATGTTCTTCATCAAGTCCTGCCCGGGAAATCTAAACAGGCCGGCATCGATCACTATTTTTTCGGAGCTGTCATCAATCATGGGTCTACCTGAGGTCGATTCCGGCTGGAGGCGAAATGACACCCTAAGCCGTTTCGCGATACTGCGCACGTTTTCCGTTCTATTTGCGCTATGGCGAAATTATAATTAGGTCGCCCTGTTATGTCTGACGTCCATCAGAGTTCAGAATGCCGTTAGAAACCTCGTTATCTATCTCCATCTGGTCCAGAAACGCTCTCTCAGCGGCACTTGGTAATTTGTACCGATAAATAACGTCAGTAACATCTTTGATGTCCGAAATGCTCCGATCAATGTTTACAGACGCCTCAACTAATTGCTCCAGGTGAGCAGTAGTCGATTGGAACCTTTGGCTCTGGTCAGCACTTATGTCGTGAAGAACTGCAGTGGTCTGAATGAGCGACGAAATTCCGGTCTTTACTTGGGATACGTTGAAGAGGATTCCAAACGCAAGGATGCATATCACCCCCAAGAGACCAGCAATGAGTCCTAGCAAAACTTCAACCATGAGATTCTCCTATCAATCATCGTGGGGGCGATCAGAGCGCTCTGATACTGCTAAAAGGCCAATCCAGGGCAGGTGGTATGCAGCGATTTTTACTCTAACTTTCGGTGCGTCTCGCCAAGGCGAACAGCCTGGTTTGTCACATGTTTTGATGCAGCGACCAGCCAGGAAACCGAGCATTAAGGCATCGAGTAATAGCCCGCTGCTCTAGCAGATTAAACTCAGGCGACGACCTAAGCTGTACAAGATCGCCCTCAGCTACCGAGTCCAACGCTCGCTTAAATTCCCTATACCCGCTCCAGGTACGTTTCATAGCGACGATTGCTGTCGAAGCTACTAGCCGAAGCATAGCAAGCATCATCCCTCCTGAAATCAAAGCAGCGATCTCACCCGTCTTCCGTGGGAGAAGGTTCCAGCAGAGTGAATCGCCCCGGATTCTCTAGACACCTTGCAAGCTCATTGTGTAACGTTTTTCAAACTCTACCGGTGAGAGCTGATTGTTGAAACCATGGCGGCGTTTTGCGTTGTAGAACATCTCGATGTAATCA
>NZ_JAUQOO010000036.1:0-27208 GCF_030580745.1 Pseudomonas serbiensis | reverse complement strand
GCTTGATGCGTCTTTAATCGGAACACTGCTGCTAAGCTTATCCACAATTGCTGGGACAGAAATCAGCAATCCGTCCTGGGTCAATTTTCAATCGGCAGGGTGGGTCAGTTTTCAATCAGCGCCAACAGGTGGACAACGGCGACATGACGCTGGTGCAGCTAGCCGACACGGCAGCCACCACGTTGCTGATCGACATGAACATTCGTGTCGCGGCCGATGACCCAGCGGACTCGACTCCAGACGTTGCAACGGAGCTGCGAAAGCGCCTTCGGTTTGATCAAAAAAAACGGCCTTACGTTGACGCGTTGTTGCTGAGCCACCCGGACAAGGATCATATCAGTGGCTTGGCGAAACACTTTTGGTTGGGATCACTCGATGACTACCCCGATGACAATCTACAGTGGCATGAAAAGCGCATTGTCATTCGCGAAATGTGGTCATCTCCGATGGTGTTTAGACGCCGCTCGAAACACCACACGCTCTGCCTGGATGCCGTCGCCTTCAATAAGGAAGTCCATCGCAGGATTGGGCTTTGGCGCACATTGCGGTCTGCAGTGGAAGGCGACCGCATCAAAATCATGGGTGAGGATGAGAAAGGCAAAACCGACGATTTGCTGCCCATCGTGATCAAGACTGGTGAGAAATTTACCCAGATCAATGGCGAGCCCTCGTTCCTGTTCTCGGCTCACCTGCTTGCGCCCGCTCCTCTGCAGGACGATGACACTGAAGAAATGCTGTCCAAAAACCACTCCAGCGTCATTTTGAACATTGAACTGCAGGCTTCAATCTATTCGTCCAAGCGCGTCAGGTTCTTGACCGGAGGGGACGCAGAAGTGGCCATCTGGAAACGCCTGTGGGAAAAGTACGAAGACACTCCAGAAGTGCTTGAATACGATTTGCTTCAAGCGCCCCACCACTGCTCATGGCACTCCCTTTCTGTCGACAGTTGGTCAACCTACGGCAATGACGCCGAGCTCTGCCTGGAAGCCCGTAACGCACTCGGGCAGGCTCGAGAAGGTGCAACTATTGTTGCGAGCAGCAAGAAAATACTGGACAACGATGACAACCCGCCGTGCATCCGGGCCAAGCGCGAATACCTGTCTATCTTGAGGCCAGTGGATGGCATCTTCCATTGCACGGGGGACGGTAAGCGCCCGGAAACGATCGAGTTCGAAATCACCTCCACTGGAGTGTCCAAAATTGTCGCCGGTGTCGCTGCAGGGGTAGGAGCTAGTGCCGTGGCTTCCGCTGCGCCAAGGGCGGGCCGCACATGAATGAGATCTACGAATGGGGAACACCGATTGGTGAAGGACAAAAGGATTCGCTACATCCAATGACGCTTGGCCTGATTCAGGCCTGTCAGGATCATCCGTGCATCGAGGTGCTGGACATCCGAACCGTCGATGAAGGTTTGGGGCCGGAGCAGGCCATCGTCATTGAGGCGGGTGATGGCACCATTGAGTCAGGCAACCCGGGTCGCATCCGCAGGCGAGAAACCCTGGCGATTACAGTGAATCCGCAGACCGATGTCCCGGTGGTCGTGCGTACTCTGCGCAAGGATTTCCCGGGACACTCCCATCAACACGGCACACACCTGAACACACCACGCGCCCTCTGCCTCTACAATATCGTGTGGAGCGCTGTTGAACGCAGTTGGACGCCAGAACGCTTTTTGGAACGGATGTTCTGGTGGTTACGCGAGACGTCTCAGCTACGGCTGCATCGGGACGATCAACCACTGGAGCAACTGTTTTACAGCAGTCGCTACCAGTTGATCCTGCCTTCAAATTATTTGAAGCAGTCTGAGGACAGCGGCAAAAACCTGATTATCGAGGAAATCACGGGAGCACCGGGACGTCAGGTTACCTTGCGGGGAAGGTTCGATGACTCAAACAATCCTCGAGGTGTGGGCCTGCAGTCACTGAAGCTGTCTGTCGACGGTGTCGGTTCATCACAGGTGGAAGCCGCCCCCCAGACACTTGGTCAACTCCATGACCGCTTGGTCTCCCGTGGAAGTGGGCTAAAGGAGCCATTGTTGAGCAGCGTGTTTGATGCGGTGACCGATCAGGGATTAGTCCCTGAACAGGCTGGCGATATCAAGGCGATACTTATCCTGGTCTGGGTGCCGCGCACGGGTAAGGATGGCATTGAACGGTACGACGTGCTGGGCTATGCGCTCCAGAGTTCGCTGCAAGCACTCGGTAACGCATTCGGTATGTTGCACTTCGACAGTGAAAAGCGTCGCTGGCATCGCACGACTTTGATTGGCGATGCCGCACAGAGCGATGAAGATAGCGCATGGCGAGATCTGGAAATCCTTTCAGTGCAAATCCGCTGGGGGATCGGAGCCGAAGGCGGACGCCAAATGTCCGCGATCAACCCTGACGATGCTGACTTCGGTGGGGTGCTCGCCGGCGTAGGCTCTTTGGGCGGAACACTTGCAGACATCTGGCTGCGTGAAGGCTGGGGCCGCTGGACGTACATCGATCCGGATCAGTTGCTTCCCCACAACCTGGCACGACATGTCGGATTGGACAGTGAAGTGGGCTACGCGAAAGTCGATGTAGTCCGGCACCATGCCCAAATGGTGTTTCCCGACGAACCTGCACCTAAAGCGATTGCGGGTAGCCTGACAAGCCAAAGTGAAGAGGTGATCAGCGCGTTGGGTTCAGCGAGTTTAGTGATCGATGCGACGACGACTTTCGACGCGCCTCGCGATTTGGCTGAGCGTGAAAATGCCCCCCGCACCGCCAGCGTGTTCCTCACCCCTTCAGGCCTTGCCAGCGTGATGCTGTTGGAGGACGCGAGTCGTACCCTGCGCTCCCCCGCATTGGAGGCACAATATTACCGAGCGATCCTCAACAGCCCCTGGGGAAAACCGCACCTTCAAGGTCACTTGGGGGATTTATGGGTAGGTGGTGGCTGCCGTGACATTTCGTTTCGGATTCCGCTTGAGCGCATTCACTTGCATGCAGCAATCCTTTCGAAGCAACTGCGCAAAAGTGTTCTGGGCGATGGCGCACGAATCTGCGTGTGGACAGTGGACGAAGAGACGGAAGCTGTAACCCCGATGGAAATCACCCCCCATCCGGTGAGCTCACACGCTCAGAATGGTTGGACGGTTACCTATGACGATGCGTTGATCACCAAGCTCAAGCAGATTCGTGGCGCAGCCCTTCCCAACGAAACGGGTGGCGTATTACTTGGGGTGACAGACCTGAAGTCTAAAACCATCCTGTTGGTCGACACGTTGCTCCCCCCCGCTGACAGCCAAGCAACTCCCCACCACTTCATCCGAGGCAAGGTCGGTCAGGAAGCCGCATTAGCAGACGTACACGAACGCACGGCTCGAGTCGTCGACTACGTGGGCGAATGGCATTCACATCCTGATGGTTACCCTGCGACCCCCAGTGTCGATGATCGAACGCTAATCACGTCGCTGGCGGGCTTGATGTCCAGTGAGGGGCTACCCGCCATCATGATCATCGTGGGCGAGTATGAGATCACTTTCCATGTTGAGTGATCAGCCAGCGCGGCGTCCTTAACACCCACGATGCAGCACCTATAAGGCACTAGCCAAAGGGGCATGGCAGGTTGCCCCTCTGCTTGCGGAAACAGCATTCAACCTAGGAGAAATGATCTGCTGGTATCAAATTTGCTCGCCAAATAATTCGAGAACCAGGAAAGGAAAAATCAACTAATAATCTCGTTAAAATAATTAAAAATCATCGAATCTTAAACAAACGAATAGGTCATCCCATGTCTGGATCAGTAGAGCTTTCGAAAGAAGAATTATTTTCCCTGGTTGAAAAAGCGGTCAAGCCTCAGTTCTTTTTGCTCATATTCAGTTTCGTTTTGCTCCTCGATGCTTCGCTAGTACGTTTTCACCACGTCGGACTCTTTGAACTAGGCACTTCGAACCTGAGCACTTCAACCGTTGGCATCACCTTGATTCTGACCTTCCTGGCTTTCTCAGGTTTGGCTTCAATGATTCTGCCTTTTTTATACATAGCATCGATCCAACTCTATATTGCTACGGTCTATAGTTTCTGTCTGTGGTTGAAGCAGAAAATCGAACCGGACAATGAGCCTATACACTATACAGGGCCAAAAAGACGCGAACGTGATCGTGTTCGTCCATGGGAACTGCGAGAGGAAGCACACAAAACACAAAGCGACTTCCTCATTCAGCTCTATAACACCTATGACACGACTCGAAAGCAAGAGCAAATTAACCAACGAAGAGTCGATTTTTTTGCATTTTGTACACTGTGCTTTCTCGTACTGAATTGCTGCCTACCTAGCTCACCTCAAGCGCAGACCTTGGCCCAGATGAGCATTACATACTTTTCAACGACTACACACATTTGGCTAAGCCTATCTGTTTTCGCCGTCATAGCATTCCATTCGTTGCACGATGACACCTACGAAAAACGATGGATCTATTGCCCGCCATTACATAACGCCCTGGAAGACAAAGACGAAGAGAAACGCAAACAGGAACGTCAGTTCCAGGAAGAAATCAAAATTCGCAGTGAAATCAGCAGAAGACGCCGCGAGGAGACACTGGAGTAGTTGAAGAGAGTTCGACAGTTCAAAACATAAGCCGCCCAGGCGGCTTATGCCTGCATTGACCCGACTTTTTATATTCATGATTGATGTCGGGCTTCTTCAGCGTCGAACGAAGAAAATCTTTGACAACAAACAAAAAGCGGACGCTTGTCTGAACCACCCAAAAACCGAGCTGGGTGGGCTCACGCCACTGCAATTCGCGCAAAGTGAGTCCGGACACTAAGCAGGATCTTTCAATGCCGACATTCGCCAGCGCCTAGCGGTGATTGATTTGAATAATGTCGAAGTCAGAGAGTCATTGGCCTTGAAGGTCGAGAAAGAGATCACTTCGTTACGGCGCCGGGCCCAGGAGGAGCAACTGGTGCTTCAAGAGGTCATCCGCAAACATGAACACACTGCAAGCCGAGGCAGAGCTCAGGTCCCCCTAATAGCTGACGTTTCGTCGATCGCTAACAGCGCCATGCCAAGGACTGGAGGCTAGTAATGGCAAATCTTTATGCGCACAAATTATGGGCGGCGTTCAGGAGAAAAATTATCGAATTGGACGGTAGCCAGTGCGTCGAATGCGGGCGATCAAGGGACGATGGCGTCGTCCTGCAGGTTCACCACAAACGCTACATCAGTGGACGTAAGCCTTGGGAATACGAAACCTCCGAATGCGAGACCTTATGTCAAGGGTGCCATGCTCGAGAGCATGGTGAGATACGACCGGATGCTGGGTGGGAGTATGTAGGCGAAGAAGATCTAGGCGACCTGAGCGGCAACTGTGAACTGTGTGACAACTCGATTCGTTATGTTCACTACGTGCAGCACGAGCACTGGGAGCAAATGGGGGTCGGTACTCATTGCTGTGACAATCTCACAGGGACGAGAGAGGCGGCAGAAAGCCGACGACGTTTAGGGCGGTATAGACGATTCATATCCTCCGCCAAATGGACAGCCGGGAACGACCTTCTCAAGATAAGACATTGTGGACTCATCGTGGCGGTTGTCTTAGAACAACAGGGATGCAAGCTGATCATTAATGATGTTCAGGGCCGAAAGACCTTCACAACCGTACTCGCCGCCAAGAATTTCTTGTTCGAGTTCATGGAATCTGGTGAAGCCGCGAAGTTTGCCGAACGGCAAAAAGCGAAAGCGAATAAATCCTGAGCCCCCCAACTCCCACCTCCTAACTGAGCTGCCCATGGCCCAGAACAAGACCACTACACTTCAGCCTCTTGTTCCTTTACATGAGGGATATTTGGAACACCCCCAGAATTGGCTTCCAGCACGCTTTCCCTTGCGAGCCGTCCGACGAACCATAGATGCACCACATATGGGGCAGGCATTCGATGCTGGCGAACGCGCAGGGCCAGTTGCAGATGAGTGTGTTGGGGTCAGCGGCGCCGGGCTTCGAGCAGGTTGAACTGGAGCTCTTTTGGGAACCTCGATGGTGACGACTGCAGGTGTGGGCACATTGATTCCCAAGACCGCGCAATCCTCTTGGGCCTTTGCACGCTCGGCAAGTGCCTGCAAGAGAGATTGATCGGGCGCAGAATTAGCGGATAGGCATCGTGGCGCCGCAGTTTGTAAAGCAGCCAGGCCCGAACGAAGTTTTTTCTGCAAATCAATCTGTCTAGCCGCTGATGCAGAGCGCGCTGCGTTCTCGGCTTGGATATCAGATGGATCTGGCGAGGGGTTGTAACGGAACTTAGCCTCGTGACTTTGGCGCCATGCGAGCATTTTTCCAGTCAATGCCTCACCAAACCCCGGCACCGCACGAACCGCGGATGCCGTTATGTCAGCAGCAGTTTCAATACCAAAGGAGGTCAACGTAGCAGTCTTCGCAGGCCCGATACCCGGTATTGTTGCCCGTCCTATCAGGAACCGATCCAAGAAGTCTATTCGCTGACGCGCCTCTCGTGTCGACTTCAGTTTTATCAGTACCTGCGCGAGATCCCCCTCAACCTGCCGATATCGGGTCACACAGTCTTCCAAGTCGGCACGTAGAACAAAAATCTCCTTCAGGCCAATGCGCTGCAAATGTGCCATCGATAGCAAACGCACCCGACTATCAGCATCCACGTAAGCCCTGCGAAACGGCGCTGGATCTACCTTGGCCTTAGTGAGCAATGCTACCAAACCGTAAACGCCCAGGCCTCCCCAAAGGAGTCCTAACTGCGGCACGTTGAAAAAGCCGATGATTGCCGCCAATAGTGCCAGGACACCGTAGATAGCTTTCTCTGGACCGTTGCTCTTTGCCTGAGTAACTGCCGCACTGGGCGGGCCTACATTTCCGCTCCAGGTAGGCAGAGCTTCTTCCGGCCGAGGAATCCGCACCGCGCGGATAGCCGCCCATACAGCTTCAAGATCGAAGGGCCCTGCCGTAAGAACATTCCCCACGACAAGCCCCAATGGGAACATTTCGAAACCAGACTGACTTGCTAGCCGACACCAAAGACAACTTCCTGCCGCACTAGGAAAGTAGTGAGTCGGGACATTTACACATTGACGCAAGCCAGCTTCGAGACCTTGAAGCAAACTCACCCACGCAGCCGGATCCGGACGGGAAGTAGCAGCAAGACCGAACGCCGACTCAAATGCAGCGGCAACCGACGACGGGAAATCCGCCAAAAGCACCGAGCCGGGCGGTGGTGTGGTACGTGTTTCGTCGCGTCGGACAATTGAAAAGGCAAAGCGGTGCTGTGCAATCGACTGACCCAGGCTAAGATCCGCACCACTAAAACGGCCGGAATAGGGATGCTTGCCCATGACTAGCAATTGGAAGATGGCAACTGCGAGTCCAAAGTTGTCATGCGCCTGAGTACGCTTGACGCTACTAAAGCTGACACCATGGAGCTCTGGGGGCGTAAAGTCCTCCATGCCAACAACACAGGGATAGGACTGCCCATTCAAACTAAACTGAAAACTATCGGCATCAATCAGTGCGACAGTGGCGTCCTGCGCTACCAGAACCCCGGAATGGTTGAGATCCCCAATAATACAGCCAGCTTGATGCACCGTTGCGACGGCACGCGCGACGTTTTGCGCCACGCGTACTAGAAACCGATAGTCAGCTTTGGGAAATTGGATTTTGCGTGACTTCGGGCTGTACAGCTCATGGAGCGGCCTATACCCCGCAACCAGTCGCATAGAAAAACCAGCGAAGTTGCCCGAGGAATCAGTAACCACCTCAGATGGGAAAGCCACAAGAGTGGTCGCGTCCGCCAACCGCCCTTCTACCATCGCCCTAACCTTACTTTCGCGGGAGCGCCGAAGCTCAGCCTTGTAGATTTTCACTGCACGATCGGTACGTCCCACCAGCGCGTACACATCCCCCTCGCCTCCTTTGCCAAGGCGCTTATCGAGTTGCTCATTCTTACCGGCGATACGTACCGGTGGAGAGTTCATCGACATGAAACGAGGATGAGAGTCTTGTCGTCATCCGTTCGCTCGCAGAGCGCAGGACTGTTCAGGTATCGCGCAAGTGCGCCTGACAATTCAACCAAGCGTCCCTCCCCTGCTACTTGGTCGACCGGATTAATCATCGGATCAAAGAACCGAGCAAAGGGCTGCTGTGTTGCTTGCTCCAAAGCGACTGACTCCAATCCATCCGAAAATAAAGCGAAGGCGTCATACTCAAGATCCAAATTGAAGGTACGCAGCCGAACCTCAGGGTCATCCGTAACGAAATAGGTCGTCGACGCAAACTCTCCGTTTTCTGGCCAGCACAAGGCCTCCCATACACCAGCCTTACGAGCGACAAGCGCACTGTCGCCAATCTGCAAAGCCAAGACACGCCCTTTGAAAACCACCAGCATCACCAGCGTCGCAGCGAATTGTCGCCGAGTCAGACCACGCCGCGCGGCTGCCTCGGATAGACGGTCTCGCACCAGATCAATCCAACACAGGATCAGCTCATTATCCGGCAAGCTGTCATTACGTTCGAACCATGATCGGAAGTTAGCTATCAGGCTGCGGCAAACCAAGGACGCGCCTTGCCCGCCGTAACTTGCGCTGCCCGCTCCGTCGGAGACTACCGCACAGAACGTATGCGAGTTGATCCGAGTAACGCTGTAGGCATCCTGCTTTCGCGTCCCAATGCGCTGATGGGACGTGCCGATACACGACGCAGCCGCCCAACGCCAGCGAGGATTATCCAGCAATGGCCCAACCCTCTGGACCAGTCGGATTGGCAAGTGGAACGGCATCCCCTGGATTGGACTGCGATACAGCGCTTAGCGAGCTGGAAAGCCAAGCAAAGAGCTCGCGAAACGCCAATCCCTTCAGCTTCAATGGCTGACGTGTACCCAACTGCGAGAGAGACGACATATCCGCACCGTCAACACCAACGGAGTAGAACATGAATTCTTTACGCTCTTCCCCTTCATGGACGCGTCGACGCGCCTCCTGCCAATCATCAGTCGGAGCACCATCGGTAATAAGAAATACCCAAGGGCGGTAGTACTTGACGCCATTGGCGCGGTAACGATCCTTGCGTTCGCGCAACAGATCCAGTGCCCGCACAACAGCCTCCCCCATTGGCGTTACACCACTTGCTTCCAACACCTCGGGGAAAAATCCGTCGACTGTCGTGAACTCGGTACGAACGTTGACGGGACCAAAGGTCACCACTGCCAACTCCACACGTTTCGCCGCCATCGCATCAGCGTACAAGTCATCTTTGAATGACTGCAAAGCATCGTTCAGCATCTGGATTGGCGCCCCATTCATAGATCCAGATGTGTCCAACAGAAGTATGCAAGGGCACCGTTGCTCGGGATTTTCAGCAAACTCCGCGTCTGCAAACGGCTGCTGCTCGAAATCGCTCATCTTGTCCCTTTATCCTTTTCCATGACGAGACTGTCGTGATAGCACGATACCAGCACGTACTAAAAAACGCACAAAATTGATCAGAACAGCGCCTATCTCATGTGAGCTGTCACGGATGCTGTCAGTGCATAATGGCTAATTACTAAGATGCATATAGGTTCGCTTCACTCGAACGGTGAGAACGCCGGACACATCAAACAGGGCTTGGCCAAGCTGAGGGCCCAAGACCCACACTAATCAAGCTGTCCCCGACGTCCCGCCTTCAACACCCTTTTTTGGACTCTATGCACATGCAGTCCGGAGCCAGCACGTGCTGTTCGGCGCGAAGGATGACCCCGTACGACACAATTCGTCAGATACAAATCCAAAACTATGTGCTCGCAGGTAAAATGGCATAATATGCCAATGATCAAAAGAACCTGTTTGCCCAGAGCTGGAGCTAATTATGGCGACGCGAAACGTTGTGCTCACCCCTCATCAGGAACAGGTTATCCAGGACCTGGTGCAGTCCGGCCGTTATCAGAATGCCAGCGAAGTGATGCGAGAAGGTTTGCGCCTATTGGAACAGCGCGTCGCCGAAGACACTGCCAAAATTGAGGCCCTGCGTCAGGCGACCTCGATCGGCATCATGGACCTTGAGCACGGGCGCTTCACTCAGTTGAACGAAGGGGATCTGGAGCATTTCCTTGAGGGATTGAGCCAGGAGGCCACCCTGCCCGCGCGCGAGAAACACTGAGCATGCCGCAATATCGGATTTCCAACGCGGCGCGCGCCGACATTGTCGACATCCTCACACTCTCCCGGATGCAGTTCGGCGATCAAGCACGCCAGCGCTACCAGGCACTGATCCTCGCGGCGCTGCAAGCGATTGCCGACACGCCTTATCGGATTGGCAGCCACGAACGCGATGAGCTTGCACCGGGCCTTCGCAGCTATCACCTCATCTATTCACGCCAGCAGGCCAAACCTCCCCATGGGACGGTCAAAAGCCCACGGCATATCGTGTTCTATCGTGTGGTAAACGACGACGTGATCGAGGTCGTCCGACTCCTTCATGACGCCATGGAGGTCCAGTTGCACCTGCCCAACAACTGATCACCGACCTGGCCCAACGGTTTAACTGGCCATAAACGACGAAGGTAAGGCGTCGCCCTCGACACCTCAACTTGAGGGCCCTCGCTGTCAGCCGATTCGACGGCCAATTGAAGCGGGAGGTTCTAGGTCCGACCGACCTATCGAGACCCACGACCACAAACACGATGTTCAACTTTGCGTACCACTTTCAATGCTGAACAACCGCTTCTTAGGCGTTCTCCGTGGCCAGGCGCCTGGCATTACGCTCCAACAGCCGATGGACACGCGGATCAATGCCCCTGGCGACCTGTGCCCGCGCAACATCACGCAGAGCACGAGCATCTCGCAAGCTAACTTCAGGATAGGTACCGAGCGAAATACGGGGTTGCTTATCCGCCCAGGAAAAGCGGAAGTGCCAGCACTTGGCGCCTTTGGTATTTACGAAAAGGGCAAGGCCGTTGTAGTCAGGGAGGGTGTAGTCCTTTGCACGGGGTTTAGCATGCCGGACTCCAGTGTCGGTGAGAGCCATCTTACAATCTCCGTCTCGTTTGAATAGAGGAGATTTGTACGGTTTCCAGTGAGGTGAGTACCACGAAAAAGCGATTTACCAAATGCCGAATTGATGTACTAAATAATGTACTGAAAAATCGTGGCTATTGATGTATCAGAATGGACTTTGCTGGAACTAAAAAAGAGGCCGAAGCCTCTTTTTTTGGTTTCTACATACTTCAATGGAAGCCTATAGAAAAATAATTGGAGCGGGAAACGAGACTCGTATCTGGCGTCCGACCCATTGAAATCTAACGGGTTTCTTTTCTTGCCGAAGCAGGAAAAAACTTAATTCTGGACTTGTTTTTGAAGTATTTCAAGATCCAAGTCTGGTATGACACCAGCGTTGGAGTGGATCAATCACTGCACGCCGCATTCGATGCCCGCGCCGTTTACGCGGGGCTGACCATGGACTTCTAAGGGACATAGGTCAGGGAGCGTTATCGCAGGATGATCCTCCTCTTGGCAGACCTATCGGCGGTTGTCACCTTCTGCCGGTACAGTCTTACCCCCTGAAAGCACCGTCAATGGAATGCTCCATGAGCTCCTGCATTCGTATCAGAGCAAGCGCAAACCCAGCTGATTTCTTCGATGAGGTTATTCCAGAGGAGGTCTTGACCTGAACGGTTGGCGGTTGGAGTGATCAATACAAGGCCTGGGACGCTCCCGCCTGGTTCGAAAATGTGAGTTGACGGCCTCTCTGTTACCCTGAATGGGCTTCTCGCTTCTGTTTCCAGCGCTGGTGTCGAGATCCTGAAACACATTTCCCCACAGAACCGACCTGGCTGGTATCGTTCTCGACGATCAGCTTGATATCGCCGAGTTCCTCCTTGGGAGGCGGCGAGCGCAAGCCGTCGAAGAGGTTGCGGGCAGGCGTCGCGGCTTGCCGACGCTGCAGCTGCGCAATGCCTGCCCTGATGGCGCTCAGCGCGGCTGAAGACGCAGCAGTTTGCCATCCTGTTCGTCGGTGAGCACGTAGAGCAGGCCGTCAGGGCCCTGCCTGACATCCCGAATGCGGGCATGCCCGTCCTCCAGCAACTTGTGCTCGGCCACGACCTTACCGTCTTTCAGTTCGATACGGTCGAGGTAACCGAACTTGAGCGAACCGACGAAGAGATTGCCCTTCCATGCCGGCCCATAACGGTCGCTAGTCAGGAAGGCCATGCCGGACGGCGCGATCGAGGGCACCCAGTAATGCAGCGGCTGCTCCATGCCGTCCTTGGCGGTCAGGCCGTCGCCAATCTTCCCGCCGCCATAGTTTTCGCCGTAGGTGATGACCGGCCAGCCGTAGTTGCGCCCCGCCAGCGGAACGTTGATCTCGTCGCCGCCCTGCGGACCGTGATCGTTCATCCAGAAGCGGCCGTCCGGACCGAGCGTAGCGCCCTGGCTATTGCGATGGCCATAGCTCCAGATCTCCGGCAAGGCACCGGCGCGGTCGACGAAAGGGTTGTCGGCCGGTACCGCGCCGTCCTTCTGGATGCGCACCACTTTGCCCAAGTGGTTATCGAGTTCCTGCGCATCCTCCTTCCGGCTGTAACGCTCGCCCAACGTGACGAAAAGCGTCCCGTCCTTCGCCTCGACGATGCGGCAGCCGAAATGCGCGGAGCTGCTCACCTTCGGTCGCTGACTGAAAATCACCTGCAGGTTGTCGAGGCGCACCATGTTGCTCGACAGCGTCGCGCGTGCCACTGCCGTGCTATTGCCCGCGCCACCAGCGGCCGGTTCGGAAAAGCAGAAGTAGACCATGCGATTCACGTCGAAAGCACTGTCGGTCACGACATCCAGCAGCCCGCCCTGCCCGCCTGCCGCGATCGCCGGCAGCCCCTCAACCGGCGGGCCGATGCTCCCATCGGCACCAACCACCCGAAGCCGGCCCGGCCGTTCTGTCACCAAGTAGCGATTTGCCGGCAGAAAGGCCACTGCCCAGGGATTCTCCAATCCGGTTGCCACCCGCTCAGCCCGCACCTCGGCGGCCAGCGCGCTGACAGCAAAACCCATGGCAAGAAATGCTGGGACCAGAACCCACTCAAGTTTCAGATTCATGTCTGTTCCGATGGTTGATTTGACAGCCGCTAGCACACCCTACGAAGAAAGATATAAATTAGTAAATCTTTGCGCTACGCATGTGCATCCAGATATTTCTCTGCTTTTGCGATCCCGTTCATGCGCCGAAGTTTCTGTATCGTGAAGGCGCCCCCCTGCGTCCGAACGCCAATGGCGGGAGGCTTCGACGCCAGGTGTTTAGGCACGGCACCTTAAGTCGGCGGCTCGCTGAACTTGGCGACGAACATCTCTATGAAGCTCGGTGATCCGGCGAGGGTCAGCGTCACTTCGTGCCAGCCTCCCAGCCCGACGGTCACTGCAGGTCGTGGTCCCACAGTACATGCCCACTGAGGTATTTCATCTCGCCCCACCGAGAACGCGCGCGCCACGGCGCCCGTGGTAACGGAGCCTGCGTCAGTCAGCGCACTTGGTCACGACCCTGCCGTCGACCGACGGATGTACCGGAAATGGCGCCATGGTCTCGAACACGCCGTCGCGTCGCACCAGCGCGTGGAACAGAGCGGCCCCGAGGTGCAGCAGGATCAGCGCGAAGAAGCAGAACGAGAGGAACTTGTGAGCGTTCCACAGCCAGCTGTGCAGGCCGGCGTCGGGCGACACGATGGCGGGCAGACGCAGCCCGGCGACGAGCACCGGGTAGTCCGCCGCCGACAACATGGCCCAGCCAAGCAAGGGCATCGCGAGCATCAGCACATAGAACGCGACATGCGAGAGTTTGGCGGCGAGCTTCATCGGCTCGGGCATGTCACGCGGCAGCGGCGGCGCACCAAGGCGCCAGCGGACGATCAGGCGCAGCACCGCGAGCACGAGGATCGCAATGCCCAACGGCTTGTGGATCGAGACCAGCATCAGGTACGCGGGCGTGATCGTCGAGACCATGCCGACGCCGATGAACAGCATCACGAGGATGCAGATCGCCATGCCCCAATGAAGCGCCCGCTGTAACGGCGCGAATTGCTGGTTGACTTGGCTCATGGCTTGGCTCCGGCGGTGGTGGTGGACGGGGTGCGCGGATAGTCTTTTTCTTCGGCGGTCCGGCGGTTGTACGAGACCGAATAAGCGGCCGAACGTGCGGCGGGGAAAGGGTCGTCGGATGTGCGCATGCCGGCCGGCAGCACGGTGGGATCGAAGTTGATGTCGCGGCATGAGCCATCGGCCTCGGGCTCAATTTTCGTCACCGACAGGGTGCCGACGCCGACGCTGCGGCGATCTTCCGGCCAAACCTTGCTCGGGTCGGCGGTCGGGTCGCCCGGGTCGGCGACCATGACCGTCATAGCCCATCGCTGCGTCGCCTTCGCGACGCGCTCGGTGATGTCTGCCAGCAGGAAATCGGGCTCGCGCTTCTTGAGTTCGTCGCCCGAGACCAACACAGGTTTGGCGGCCGGCTTAAAGGACCAGCGCACGGCCTGGTCTTGGCCCTGCGCGTTGGTGAAGACGAAGCTGTTGATGCCGTTGTAGCGGTCTTCCGCGTACGAGCTGGTGAACGGCGCGCTGCCGGCCCACTGGCTAAACGCGCCGATCTCGGGGTGCACAGCGGCGAAGCTCTTCAACGCATCCGGATGGCTCTTGTCGGCGGAAGCCACCTGCAAGTCGTAGAAGGCCTGCGGCGTCGCGACTGGGAAGAACGGCGCATTGATCATTGCGGAACGCCACTCCTGGCCGTCGGGCGTTCGGATGCGCAGGCTCAGGGAGCGCACGCGCGCGCTGCCATCGGGCGCCTTGAGGTCGGGCGAGGCGAGGTTGAAGCGGCCGGTCACAGGATAGGTGCCGGCGGCGAACATCTGTGCCTTGGACAAATCGCTGCCAGTGCCGTTGGCCTCGAAGGTACCAGTGAAGCAGATACCCTTGGCATGGGCGCGGCGGAAGCCGAGCGCCGGTCCGGCGGGCGGCGCCAGCACCTCGACGATCTTGGTCGGCGTGAGGCGTGCGGGTGTCAACCAACCGGCTGTGTATGCGAACGCGGCGCCGACGGCGACAACCACCGCCGCGATCAGTACGAGCGGCCCGAGAAAAGACTTATTGGAGTGAGGATGTCGCTCGTTCATCGAAATTTCTTCCGGAGTGCGGGGTGGAGAGTTCTGTAACGAATTTAACGCTTTACTCTAAACCTTGTGCGAAGTCGCTACGGCGCTGAAGACTTCTATACGCACCGACCAGCAACATTACGTTGCCGCCGGCCGCGCGGCTCGGCGAAGAAGCAGTACAGGTGGCGACGATCCTATTCCCCCAGGCAAAACTGCACAGCGAGGTGATGGTGAATCTGCATCCGGGCTCCAGAGTGATGCTCTGCGACGCGTTTTGTCTGCACCCCCTCAACGGGGTGCCGGCTTCTTTGATTTCTACCGTGCCGACCTGAAAGTACGCTGGCCGGAGATAGCTTGGCGCTTAATGGGCAAGACATACTGCGGCAAATGCCGAGTGTCAGTCATGCCTTCCAAACGCTGGCGACGTTTATGCTCGTAGATCAGGGCTTGCCTGTCGAAGCGCCGAAAAGTACCTGCGTATGCCCTTCCCGCTCATCCCGATCTGGGGATCAGCGCATTGCCCAACGATTGCGGGGTTGCAATCACTTTGCCAGACTGGCAATAACCGCACTGTGCCACTTGGTGTTTGCCCCAAGAGGCGACGACGCGTTGGCCAACATCATCCTGCTCTATCGCCTCAATCGTGGTGATCTTGCGGCCGTATATACCTGCAATGAGGATGACACAGGAACGCGCCACAACGCCGTCGATCAAGACGGAACAAGCGACGCACTGAGCGAGACCACACCCGTAATCCCCATTGCAGGTATAGTTTGTTCCCGTCATACCGATTTCGTCACGAATCACCCACAGCAGCGGCTGTGTCGCCCTCAGCTTCGACCTGATAGGTCTTATCGTTAATCTGAAGCTCCATAACTCTCCAGCCATCTTGGCTCTAAAAAGCGCTATTAGCGAGGCGTCGCGTAATCGCTATCTATACATGGTTTGAAAGTATCACGAGCTTAGTGGGCTCAATCATGCAGCCACGTGCTAGGCCTTATGAATAAAAGTACGCAATACAAGAAATCACCGCGCATCGATGGCACATCAACACAGTGATTTAGTGCCCGCTCAACTACGAGCGAGCACGACTCACAACTAAGCAACATGCTTGAGACGAATACCGTTACCGATTCAGGGCTTTGCATTTTTTCTTTTGGAAAAACCTACCAGCCCACAACCTGGATGAAGTATTACTTTTCGGTCAGCGGCTAATTTTTCAAATGGTCTCTTGCCCCTACAGACCTGAAGAACGGGTTTAGAAGCAGCTTCAGCAGGAAGCTGCCGGAACGGAAACAGAGGTTGTGATCTCTCTTTCGACGCAGCCCAACAAGCCTTGACCAAACAAGCTTTCACGTCCGTTAAGCACTTGGCCGATTTCCTCTACAAGGTCTCGTCCATCGCCTGTCCCAGACCGAGTCACTCGAATCGGCTACCAACGCAGCCTGCGGCGGGTTTTCCGCCGGTCATATAGCGAGGCTGAGCTGATGCAGGCGGACCGAATACTTCCATGTACGGGACTCGATGATCAATGGTCATCGCAGCGTGGTGATATGTCATTCGAACAAGCATGAACTCATCGGGGTAGTTTTCCATTTCGAACCGCCTGGGACTTGGGGGCGCGATTATCCAATAGCGTGCATAGATGCTTGCAATTTCATGGGATGTTTTGGGGCAGTGACAGGCATACATTAGCTGGCAAAGCCGATCCCGACGGGCGACGTCATTCACGAAACATGTTCCCCATGGTTCTAAAAGCCTATGACGCTGACGACAAGCCCCCCGCTGCTCGACGGGTATTCAGGCTGGCAGGAACAATCTCAACTACATGTAAGGCACGCACATGCAACTGACACAGGAATGGGACAAGACTTTCGCCAAGAGCGACAAGGTGGACCATAAGAAGATCACCTTCACGAACCGCTATGGCATCACCCTGGCGGGCGACCTGTACCAACCGAAGAACGCCAGCGCAAAGCTGGCAGCTATTGTCGTCTGTGGCCCGTTTGGCGCGGTGAAGGAGCAGGCCTCCGGGCTTTATGCGCAAACCATGGCCGAGCGCGGTTTTGTCACGCTGGCCTTCGATGCATCCTACACCGGGGAAAGCAGCGGTGAGCCGCGCAACGTCGCCTCGCCAGACATCAACACCGAGGATGTGAGCGCGGCAGTTGATGCTCTTGGCCTGCAACCCTCCGTTGATCGCGAGCGGATTGGCGTCATCGGCATCTGCGGTTGGGGTGGCATGGTGCTGAATGCCGTGGCCTTGGATAAGCGCGTCAAGGCGGTTGTCGCCAGCACCATGTACGACATGACCCGCGTCATGTCCAAGGGCTACAACGATAGCGTAACCCTCGAACAGCGCACGCAAGGGCTCGAACAACTGAGCGCACAACGTTGGGTCGACGCGGAAAATGGTGCCCCTGCTTACCAGCCCCCCTACAACGAACTGAGGGGTGGGGAAGCGCAGTTCATGGTCGATTATCACGATTACTACAGCACGACCCGCGGACACCATCCGCGCGCGGTCAACTCGGGCAACTCGTGGACGATCACTACACCCCTGTCGTTCATGAACATGCCGATCCTGACCTACATCGCGGAAATTTCTCCACGCCCGGTCCTGTTCATCCACGGTGAAAACGCCCACTCGCGCTACTTCAGCGAAACCGCTTACGCGGCCGCGGCGCAGCCGAAGGAGCTGATGATCATTCCAGAGGCCAGCCACACCGATCTGTATGACCGTGTGGACGTGATTCCTTTCGACAAGCTGACGACCTTCTTCACGCAGCACCTGGCCACGGCGGCACGCGCCGCTTGACGTCTTGAGGCAGTCGCATCCAGGCGGACAATGCATCTGGATGCGACTGAGCGGGATGACGCGCCCTACGGTATGGATTCATGCCACTCAGCACTTCTGACTTTCCAGTGAGGATCGCAACCAGAACTGGCAATAGGCCACTCGCTGAGGAGCATCTGCGCCATATTGCTGCGCTAATTCGCGCTCGAAACCTACGAATTCAAGTGCAGGCGCGGCAACGCGTCTGGCCCATTTTTCGCATTGCAAAGGAGAACAACATGCAGGGCAAAACCGTTGACGTCGGTACAGGCGGCGCTCTCTCCTCTCTTGGCGCTGCAAGCCGTAGGCATTCCTGGCACCGGCGGGCCATGCAACAGCTTGGAATGCCGTTGCTTCTCCTTGCACTGTGCAGCGGCCATCCTGCCCACGCCGCCAGCACTGCGCTGCCCGTGGCCGCTGAGCAGGATGTCACTCAAGCACCCAAGAAATCGGATGAATCACGCCTGTGGATGACCGTCGGGGAACGTCGCTTCGCCATCACACTGGCCGACAACGAGGCCACTCGCGCATTCGCCGCCACGCTGCCGCTGACACTGGACATGGAGGACCTCCACGGAAACGAGAAGAAAAAAGAGCTGCCTGACGCGCTGCCCACCAGTGAGAGCCGGCCCGGCACGATCCGCAACGGAGACCTTATGCTTTGGGGATCGCGCACCGTGGTCATCTTTTACAAGACCTTCGACTCAGCTTACTCATACACCCGTCTAGGCCGCGTGGACGATCCGACTGGCCTGGCCCAGGCGCTCGGCCGTGGCGATGTTCGGGTGGTGTTCTCCCAAGAGCAGCGTGCGCTGACAAAGTAGTCGCCCCACGCTCAACACCGACCTGAGATACCGCCTCATCATCTGCTGCGTCTCCTTCGCAGCCAGAATCCAGAGAGAGAAATCATGATCAAAGGCAAAGTAGTCATCATCACCGGCGCATCGTCCGGAATCGGCGAGGCAACCGCCAAGCTGCTCGCGAGCAAAGGCGCCAAAATCGTGCTCGGTGCGCGACGCGAAGACAAGCTCAAGCAGATCGCGGACGAGATTCTCCTGAGCGGTGGACAGGTGGTTTATCAGATGCTGGACGTGACAAAGCAAGAGGAAAACGACCGCATCGTTCAACTGGCCAAAGAAACATTCGGCCGTGTGGACGTCATTTTCCTGAACGCAGGGCTGATGCCGAACTCGCCGCTGTCCGCCCTGAAGACCGAAGACTGGCACCAGATGATCGATGTCAACGTGAAAGGTGTTCTGAATGGCGTAGCGGCCGTGCTGCCCGTGTTCCTGGCACAGAAGTCCGGGCACGTGATCACCACCTCGTCGGTGGCGGGGCTCAAGGCCTATCCGGGCGGCGCCGTCTATGGCGGTACGAAGTGGTTCGTGCGCGACTTCATGGAAGTCTTGCGCATGGAGTCCGCCATGGAGGGCAATAACATTCGCACCGCGACGATCTACCCGGCCGCAGTCAACACTGAACTGCTGGCGACAATCAGCGATAAGCAGGCGCTAGACCAGATGCAGGGCATCTATGACAAGTACGGCATTTCTCCAGACCGGATCGCCAACGTTGTCGCCTTCGCAATCGACCAGCCCGATGACACGACAATCAACGAGTTCACAGTTGGCCCCGCGAACCAGCCTTGGTGAATGCATTGCAGTCACGCAAGGCGTCCGACAGCCCACCACTGCCCTGATAAGGAGCTCTCATGAAGACCGTAGCACTAGGATCAACCGACACTCGGGTTCCCAACGTCGTCGCGGGCATGATGCGCATCGCCGGCAGCACCGATGACCAGATCCGCGCGCTCTACACCACGGCGCGCGAATCGGGCATCAATTTTTTCGATCACGCGGACCTCTACGGATTCAACCATCCCGGCGGTGGCCCGCATTTGTGCGAGCGCCGGTTCGGCGAGGCGCTGCGACTAAGCAGCGCTGAGCGCGAGCAGATCTTCCTCCAGTCCAAGACCAGTATCGTTGACGACCCGTGGCACTATGATCAGTCGTACGAGCACATCGTGGAATCGGCCGTGAGGTCGCTGAAAGCGTTAGGTACCGACTACCTGGATGTGCTGCTGCTGCACCGTCCCGACGCACTCGTAGAGCCGGAAGAAGTCGCCCGCGCGTTCGACCATCTGGAGTCCACCGGCAAGGTTCGCGCGTTCGGCGTTTCCAACCATACTCCCCGTCAGATCGATTTGCTCAAGACGGCCGTGACTCAGCCGATCCTGGCGAACCAGGTCCAGCTTTCGGTGACGCATTCGACGATCGTCGCTCAGGGCCTGTCGTCGAACATGACCGGCTTCGACGACTCAATCACTCGTGACGGCGGCGGCATCGTCGACTATGCGAGGATCAACAAGATCACACTGCAGGCGTGGTCTCCATTCCAGAAAGCTTTTCAGGATGGGGTGTTCTTCGACTCTCCCGACTACCCGCAGCTGAATGCCGAACTCAAACGATTGGCTGAGAAGTACGACGTCACTCCGACCGCAATCGCAACAGCCTGGATCACCCGTCACCCCGCCGGCATCCAAGTAGTGCTGGGTACCACGAGACCCGAGCGCCTCGTCGAGGCAGCCGCGGGCTCGAATATCCCGCTCACCCGCCCCGAATGGTACGGGCTTATCCGAGCGGCTGGTCACAACGTTCCCTGAACTGCCCGGCCGTCGAAAGCGGCGCCCGTCTCCTGATGCGAGCCTCTCGCCTCTCCTGACTCGAGTTCCGCTTGGATCATGCCCGACGAAGCGTAATGATCGAAATTTCCCGCGGCACACCGATACGCAAGGGTAGCCAGTGGCCGAGTCCCGAGGTCACATCAAGAGACGCTGCGCCATCACGATAGATTCCATGCATATAGTCGTAAGCGACGATTACTGGCCGCCCGAAAAGTCGTACCTGTCCGCCGTGTGTATGGCTGGACAGGGTCAATACCGCACCACGCGAGGCAGCAATGGGAAAGAACTCAGGATGGTGCGACAGCGCAATGAGCGTATCGCCAGGCGACGCCTCGGCGAACGCCAGGTCTGCGAACCTGCGCATGGCAGCATCCTGCTCGTCCCGCGGAAGCATGTGACGTCCATCCGAGGCGAGCGGGTAATCTACGCCAGCAATGCGCAACGGCACGCCGCGCGGGTGCACTACGACACTGTTGTTGATGAGTACCTGGATACGAGGGTCGCGCGCACGCAAAGCGGCGACTACGGCGGCTTCGTTAGGGTACTTGTCATGATTTCCCAGGATGGAGAGCACAGGCAGCGCGTCACTTCTCTCCAAAGCGTCCAGCGTCGGCTCCAGCTGGCTGAGATCGTCGATGAGATCACCCGTAATCGCCAGCAAGTCCACCTTACGCGAATTGACGATGTCGATGGCCTGGGCAAAGTCCTCGGGCACGATGAAAGGCCCGATGTGGACATCACCTATGTTAGCGACCCGCAGTCCGTCCAAACCTTCGGGCAGACCGTTCACATGGACCACTTCTTCGCGAACCACTGGGCCTCCGACGGTGCCGAAGCTCACACCAATCCCAACGATCAGTGAAACTGCGACGAAAGTCAGAGGAACGCGCATGCCGACGGTCGAGCGCCGTCCAAGAAGGCCACGCGCAACAAGAAACAGCCCGACGGGCAGAGTCAGGAACAAGGCCGTCAGCACCGCACCGACCCACGCACTGACCAGCCAGCGACCGGCTTCGCTCCATCCACCTTTGAGTTCGGGTAGACACCACCAAATAAGGTGTACCGCGGCAGCCAATACGCAGAACGCCACGATGCAACCCCGCTTGCGGGCGGCGCGACCAGTCACCAGGAGAAACAAGCCTATGATGATCGTCAACACAATCGAACGAACGAACACAAACTCGTAACTCATAGCCGACTCACTCCGTTTCTATAGCGAGGGTCTTGGCGGGACCCTCGCCCTACTCTCTCAACGCATCTGCAGGATGATCGGGTTGCTGCTGGCCGGATTGGTTCGCTCACGCAGTTCCTTCACCTCGTCAGCCTTCACTGCGCCTCCCTGATTACCCCATGACGTGCGAACGAAAGTCAGTACATCGGCGACTTCCTGATCAGAGAGTTGGTTGCGGTACGGGGGCATGCGATACGAATCCGGAATGCCATTGGCAACGACACGTTCGGAACCGTTCAAGGTGGCATTGATGCTCGTAGCGCTTTCCTTCACCATCGACGAAGATGCGCCTGCCAAAGGAGGTATCCATGGCGCCTGCCCGCTGCCGTCACTGCCGTGGCAACTGCTGCACTTGGCCATATAGTTGGCTGCCCCAGGTGTCGACAAGGGTGGTGATTGTTCAGCCGCCAGTGTGGCCGATGGCTTCCATGGCGGCCCGTCACGCTTTGGGTCGCCCGGCAACGACACCAGGTAATGCGCAATGGCTTTCAGGTCCGGGTCGGACATGTATTGCGTCGAGTTGTTGAAGACTTCCGCCATAGTGCCCACGACCACGCTGTGAGCGTTACGTCCGGTCTTCAGGTAGTCGACGATTTGCTGCTCACTCCAGCGACCCAATCCAGTGTTCGGATCCTGGCGCAGGCTCGGCGCGTACCACCCATCGAGCAGCGAACCGCTGAGGAAAGTAGCGCTGCTTTCATCCAGCGACTTCTCGTTCATCGTCAAGCTTCGTGGGGTATGGCAACTACCGCAATGCCCCGCGCCCTGGACGATGTAGGCGCCGCGGTTCCACAGCGCATCCTCTGACGGCTTGGCCTGATAGGCATCGTCATCGACAAACGCGGTATTCCACAAAGCCAGCGGCCAGCGCATGTTGAGCGGCCAGGGGATGTGGCTTTGCTGATTCTGCTGCTGCGCCGGCTTAACGCCGGCCATGAAGAACGCATAAAGCGCCCGCACATCATCATCGCTGAGCTTGGCATAGGATGGATACGGCATAGCCGGATACAGCCTGTGTCCGTCAGCCGCGACTCCGCTGCGTACTGCGCGATCGAAGTCGGCCAGGCTGTAGTTGCCGATGCCCGTTTGTTTGTCCGGGGTAATGTTGGTGGCATAGATCGACCCCATCGGGGTCGCCATCTCTAACCCACCGGCAAACGGCGCACTTTTTGGCGTGCTATGGCAGGCCACACAGTCGCTCAGCCTGGCAACATATTCACCGCGTTGGACAAGTTGTGCATCTGTCGACGGGGGAGCTGTCTCATCAGCAAAAGGCGAAGATGGCGTGCGATTGACAAACCAGCCCAAGCCAGCTGCCACGACGATGCCTGCTGGCAGCAGATACTTTATAGTTTTATTCACGAGCCATTCCTCATCAGGTGTCGAAGCGGTACTGCGATAGAGGCATGCTGCGAATTCGTTGACCGGTCAGTCGCGAGACGGCGTTAGCAACCGCCGGTGCCACCGCAGGCAGAGGCGGTTCGCCGATTCCGCCCATTGGCGCGCCACTTTCAACCACGCGGACATGGACCCTGGCCATCATCTCCGGTGTGAGAATGCGGTAGAGGTCGTAATTGCGCGCTACCGGCGTGCCACCTTTGTAGATGGCTTGTTCGATCAGGGTTTGAGACAAACCGAGGGCCACGGCTGAGTTGACCTGAGCCTCGATGATGGCGGGATTGACGATGCTACCCGGATCGATTGCCTGCCAGATATCGTGAACCTTCACGGCTCCGTTGCTGATGGAAACCTCTGCGATCACCGCCGTTTCGGTACCAAATGGCGATGCCATTGCAACGCCTCTCGCTCGCTTGGTGCCGTCTTGCGCCGTGAACGGCCCTCGTTTCCACCCCCCGGACAGGTCGGCCACTGTCTTGAGCAGGTGGCTTAACCGATCGTTGCCCTGCAGCAGCTTGGCCCGCAGCTCATAGGGGTCTTGACCGCCGGCATCCGCCACTTCATCCAGAAAAGCTTCATACATAAAGTCATTGATGGAGTTCCCGACTGAACGCCAGTAGCCCAGCATCACGGGGGTCTGCGAGTACAGTTGAGCGATCCGACGATGCGCAATGGCGTATTTTTTACCGGCCAGGCCCTCGACGGCGGTCGGGTCGATTTTGTCTCCTTGTTTGTTAGCGATACCCTCGGTTGGCCCTTCCGTGGCACTAATTGCTTCAAAGGCCACCGGTATGCCCTGTTCATCCAGGCCGGCGCGAAAGCGCACTACGGCGGAAGGACGAAGCACGTCACGCAAAAATTCTTCCTCGCGACTCCAGATCACCTTGATCGGTCGACCTGTGGATTGAGCCAGCTGGATAGCCTGAGGGTAAGGTGATGCATTCGGGTATAAAAAATGCCGGCCGAAAAAGCCACCCAGCAGCGGAGAGTGGAGAGTGATTTTGGAAGGGTCCAGACCGGTGCGCTTGGCGACGTCGGCCAAAAACAAATCCGGGGCCTGGTTCGGCAGCCACAAATCGAGATTGCCTTCAGCCCCGAAGCGCGCCAGGGCCGAGGGCGGCTCCAACTGGGCGTGGTTGAGGTATTGGGTATGATAAGTCGCGCTGACGATTTTCTTGGCGCCGGCCAGCCCTTGCTGCAGGTCGCCCTCACGTTCGGCCTCATCCCCAGCGTCGGTGGTTTTACTCAGTTGCTCCGCATAGGCCTGGGTGTCGAAATTAGCCGGCATGTAGCGCACGGTTGAATCGCCACCCGGCTCCGTCCACTCCACTTGCAGAGCCTCGACGGCACGCTTGGCCACCCACCAGCGTTGCGCAACCACCGCCACTGCCCCTTCAAGACGGTGCACCGAATGCACGCCTTTGAGGTTTCTGATCTGATCCTCGTTGCGCACCAGCCCCACTTGCAGACCCAGGCGCGGCGCATGCTGTACCGCGGCGTGGAGCATGCCTTCGACACGAGTATCGATGGTGTATTGCGCCTTACCAGTGGATTTGTCGTAGACGTCTATTCGCTGGACCGGCTTACCGATCCAGCGGAATGTGGCAGGGTCGCGCAGAGTAACGGTTTGCGGATCGGGAATGGGCAAATCGAGCGTTAGCGGCGCGAGTTCACCGTAGGTGATCGATCGATTGGAAGCGGCATGAATGACCCGCCCTGGCTCGGTAGTTAGCTGCGCCAGAGGCACCTTCCAGTGGGAAGACGCGGCCTGCAATAGCATCAGGCGCGCCGATGCGCCCAGTCGGCGCATGGTCATGTAGCTCGCGCGCATCGACCGGCTACCACCCGTGAAGCGCATGCCACCTTCCATGACTTTGAAGTCACTCCCGGGCGCCGCGTTCTCCACCAGAAAGCTGGCTGGATCTATATCGAGCTCCTCACCCACGACCTGTGCCATGCCCGTGAAAATACCCTGCCCACCCTCGATAAAGGGGCTCTGCAGGCGAACGGTATTATCCGGACGGATCTCCAGGAACGCCGGTACACGGGCGCCAGGCGGCAATGCCTGGGCACGCTCGGCAGCACGCAACGGGCCAAGGGGAATTCCGAAGCTGATAACAAGCGCACCCGCCGTGACGCCAGCCGATGCCTGCAAAAAACGGCGGCGAGAGACGTTCACAGGTTGCGCGTCGGAGAGTACGCCGCGCTCGGCGATTGAATCATCCAGTTTTGACATAGTGTTCCCCTGTGTTTGCATTCAATGCTCGGCCTGGCAGCAGACCAATCCCTGCTCCATTAAAGGTGGTCAGGATTAGCCGTCGGCATTGTCACCAGGCACGTCGCAGCTCAGTCGAATTGCGCGTGCTCAAGCACCAGCAAGCTCATCGACAGCAGTCTTGATCGCGTTATAAGTGCCGCAACGGCAGAGATTCGTCATGGCGGCAGCAATATCGGCTTGGGAAGGTTTGGGAATGCGCTGCAACAGCGCAGTGGCGGCCATTACCTGGCCAGACTGGCAATAGCCACACTGGGCGACTTGATGCTTGACCCAGGCGGCCACTACGCGTTTGCCCAACTCGTCGTCTTCAATGGCTTCGATTGTGCGAATCTGTTTGCCCTTTACACCTTCAACCGGTGTAACGCATGAGCGAAGCAGCACGCCGTCCACCATGACCGAACAGGCGCCGCATTGCGCCAAACCGCACCCGTACTTGGTTCCGGTCAGGCCGATATCGTCGCGAATCACCCATAACAATGGTGTATCCGCATCCGCCTCAACCTCATACACAGTGCCATTTACGTTGAGTTCCATTGTAAGAATGCCTCGATTGAAAACAGTGTGAAAAACCTGGCCGAGCACGACCTGCGGATAATCTTTGGCAACTGACCATTCGCAATAACAACAACTGCAACGTCGTTTTTTTAGACGAGCCTTACCCTACTGGGCTCGTCCGTGGCACAGCAAGCGAACCACGTGAGCAAGCTCGCAAGGTGCTATTAATCAGATGAATAAATACTCTCTTCAAACAGCAGGCGTGCCGCGCCAATCATCGGTGCGGCAGCGTTTGGTCTTGGATAGTCGTATCAGGCCTTCAACGACGGCAGTGCTGCGGCTTCCTCGTCAAAGCCATAGACCGATTTGATTTCCAGATACTCTTGCAACCCGAAAACACCCATCGAGCGGCCAATGCCGGATTCCTTGTAACCCCCCATAGGCGTCAGCGAGTTAGTCGGCGCACCGTTAAAACAAACACGCCCGGCACGCAGGCCGCTGGCGAACTCATACGCCTTGCGCCGGTCCCCACCGAATACATAGCCACCCAACCCATAAGGCGAGTCATTGGCTATTTCCAATGCCTGCGCCTCGGTGGAATAAGGCACCACCACCAAGACCGGCCCGAAAATCTCTTCCCGGCAAATAGTCATCTCCGGCGTCACATCGACGAACACGGTCGGACGGGTGAAAAAGCCACGTTCGAAGCCGTCGGGGCGCCCCAGTCCGCCAACAATCAGCCGTGCCCCCTCATCGATGCCCGACTGTATGTGACGCTGGATGCTGTTGAATTGTGCCCGGCTGACAATCGGCCCCATGGTCGTGGCGGGATCTCGCGGGTCTCCGAGACGGAATCGGTTTGCTTCGTCGACCAGAAACGGAATGATCTGCTCCACCTGGCTTTCATGCACCAGCATGCGACTCGGCGCGTGGCAGGATTGTCCAGTATTGAAGAAGCCGCGCTGAATGTTCCAGCGCGCGGCCTTTTCCAGATCGGCGTCTCGCAGCACGATATTCGCCGACTTCCCGCCCAGCTCCAGACACACGCGCTTGATGGTGCGTGCCGCTGCCTCGCCTACCTGCGCACCGGCACCGGTCGAGCCCGTGAAGGAAACCATGTCGACATCGGGATGCCTCGACATCGCCTCGCCAATCACTCGCCCCGAGCCGTTGAGCATGTTGAAAACGCCCT
>NZ_JAUQOO010000035.1:0-30500 GCF_030580745.1 Pseudomonas serbiensis | reverse complement strand
ATTTGACGTAAGCGGCAATGCCCGCAATCAGACCACCACCGCCCACCGGGACGAAAATGGCGTCCAGCTGGCCCGGTTGCTGACGCAGGATTTCCATGGCCACCGTGCCTTGCCCGGCAATGGTGTCGGGATCGTCGTACGGGTGGATGTAGACGAAGCCCTGTTCGTCCACCAGCTTGAGCGAGTAGGCTAGCGCCTCGGGGAATGAATCACCGTGCAGCACCACTTGCGCGCCCCGTGAGCGCACACCCTCGACCTTGATCTCGGGCGTGGTCTTGGGCATGACGATGGTCGCCTTGATACCCAACACTTTCGCCGCCAACGCCAGGCCTTGTGCATGGTTGCCCGCCGAGGCCGTGACCACGCCACGCGCCAGTTCTTCAGGGCTCAGTTGCGCCAGCTTGTTGTAAGCACCACGAATCTTGAAGGAGAACACCGGTTGCAGGTCTTCGCGCTTGAGCAGCACCTGGTTGGACAGCCGTTCGGAAAGCTGGCGAGCGCCCTGCAACGGGGTTTCTACGGCGACGTCATAGACGCGGGACGTGAGGATTTTCTTGACGTACTGTTCAAGCATCGGGGCGATATCACTGGCGAAGAGGGCAAGGCCGAGAAGTCTACTCCGCACTCCGATGAACGACCATACGAATGACGGGGCTTTGCGGCGCAGTCATCGCTATAATGCGGCCCCTTTTTGCACCTTTGGCACCGTGGAGCCAGCATGACTCAGGATCAACTCAAACAGGCCGTGGCTCAAGCCGCTGTCGATTTCATTCTTCCCAAGATCGACGACAAGAGCATCATCGGTGTCGGCACCGGCTCCACGGCCAACTGCTTCATCGATGCGCTGGCCAAACACAAGGCTGCGTTTGATGGTGCAGTTGCCAGCTCCGAAGCCACGGCAGCACGCCTCAAGAGCCATGGCATTCCGGTCTATGAACTCAATACGGTCAGCGATCTGGAGTTCTACATCGACGGCGCCGATGAAAGCGACGAGCACCTGAACCTGATCAAGGGCGGCGGTGCTGCGCTGACTCGCGAGAAAATCGTGGCCGCCGTGGCCAAGACCTTCATCTGCATCGCCGACGGCAGCAAGCTGGTGCCGGTGCTGGGCGCATTCCCGCTGCCGGTCGAAGTCATCCCGATGGCGCGCAGCCATGTTGCACGCCAACTGGTCAAGCTGGGCGGCGACCCGGTCTATCGTGAAGGCGTCTTGACCGACAACGGCAATATCATTCTCGATGTTCACAACATGAGCATCACCAACCCGGTGGAGCTGGAAACGCAGATCAACGCCATCGTGGGCGTGGTCACCAACGGCCTGTTCGCGGCTCGCGGTGCAGACCTGTTGTTGCTGGGTACCGCCGAAGGCGTGAAAACCCTGACTCGCTAAACAGCGGGCAGTTTGACCAGAGTTCCCGTCGCGGAACTCTGGCTTGAACGAAGCCTATGGCTTGCGAAACTTGTAGAACAGATTCGGCTCGCTCACTACGTAGAGCGTCCCCTCGTCATCCAGGGTAAAACCCTCGGCCTGCGGCACGTCCTTGCTCAAACCCAGCTTGCCCTTCTTCAAGGAAGCGCTGGCAATCGGGCGACCTTCGTCATTGAGTTCCAGGATCTTTTTCGACTCATCGGACATGAGCAGCAAGTGGCCCGTAGGAGCATCGAAGTACAGGCTGGACATGTCGCGTACAAACAGGCCTGCATCGCGCTTTCTGTCGAAAATGACGCCAAGGCTGTTACTGCTCTGGGGGAAACCGCGTATTTCGACGATCTGCACCGGCTCGCTTTCCTTGGCGATGAACAGCCGCTGGCCCTTGATATCGTAGGCCAGGCCTTCAAAGCCCTTGTTGCGGCCCACATCGATACTCAGTGTCAGTTGCACCGCATCGGCGGCATCGAGGGTCTGGGTGTTGTCGTCGACATGAACCTTGAGCAGGCGCTGCTGGCGCTCGTCACTGATGACATAAACGCCAGGGCTGATGTACTCGATGGCTTCCGAATCGCCGAAACCGGTCAAGGGGATGCGCCGCAGGATGCGGCCATCCAGGCTCAGCTCGACCATCTCGTTCTTCTGGTTGGTCACCGTGAACAGGCTTTTGCGATCCGGGTCGTAACTCAGGGCCGAGACATCGTCCTCAAGCCCTTCAATCACCTGCCCTTCAATCTCGACCTTATAGCGATCAAGACCGACAGTCTGTTGCGAGTCCGATTGCCAGAGCATCTGCCAGGCAAACGAAGCGCGCTTCACGAAGCGATACTCCCGATCCGCAAAAAACAGCAAGGCAGCCAGCGCAATCATCAACGAAAACAACAGGGCAGATCGAATAGGGAGACGCATCAAGGCAACTCAAATATTAATCGGGCAGCATGAATATCATGGGAATCTGAATTCATGCTTAATAGCGCAATGCCATTTCACGCTTCACTATTTGCGAAACGAATAAAACAGGTTCGGCTCGCTGACCATATACAACGTCCCCTCATCGTCCAGCGCCACACCCTCTGCCCTCGGGATAGTGTCCTTCAAGCCGTTCATGCCACCCAGCAGGGTCATGAAGCTGACTTGCTGTCCGTTTTCGTCAATTTCCAGCAACAGGTGTGAGTCGGCAGAAAGCACCAGCGTATGCCCGGTACGAGGGTCGATACTCAATGAAGAAAGGTTGCGCACGTCCAGCGAGATACTGGTGACTTTTTGCTTCTCGCCCTTCAATACGTCACTGCCATCACTCTTCCATGTAAACAAGGCAGGTGGACGCTCTTCACCCAGCAATATCTGCTGACGGACCGGGTCCCAGGCTACACCTTCAAAACCCTTGTTCTGATTCTTTGAAGGGCCAAGGTCGTATTTCGGGAAGTCGGCCATATTCAGTGTCGTGGTCTCGGCGGTCACCTTGACGATGCTCAGCATATGCTGGCGTTCGTCGGTAATTCCGATCAGGCCGTCATTCAGGACGGCAATACCCTCGGGGTTGCTCCAGCCCACCAGAGGGATCTTGCGCAATACATCGCCCTTGAGGGTCAGCTCTACCAGGAACGGATGCTTGCCCATGACCGAGAACAATGTCTTGGTCACCGGGTTGTAGGACAGATCGGAGGCTTCGTCCTTCTCCATGCCGGACAATGGCTTGGCATCGATCTCTACCTTGTAGTCCGGGAGCCAGATGCTGGCGCTGCGGGACGCCTTGCTCTGGAAGCCTTCCTTGACCCATAGCAATGCACGATCATCCCAGTGCATCGCAAACGCCAGGGCATATCCCATGACCAGAACCAGTAGCAACCATGCATACCAACGCATGCCCAACAGACGGAAACGGCTATTTTGAGACGCGGGAAGCCTGGCCATTCATGAATTCCTGAGCTGATATAACGCAACCATAACCTAAAGCCCTCGGATGAGAGGCAGCCGGATTATCCAGATCAAGTGTGAAAAAAACGCCAATTGATGCTGCCAAGCCGGTTCAGTGTCTGTGGGAGGCAGCTTGCTGGCGACAGGGCCACAAGACAGAGCCAAAAAAAACGCCCGAGAGGTCATCTCAGGCGTTTTTCAAAAGCAGCAACCGGGCGTTTAACGAACGACGCTCTCAAAGCGGTTCTGGCCGGTCAGCTCAAGCACGATTTCGTCACCGGCCTCGAACGGCCCGACGCCTGCCGGGGTGCCAGTCATGATGATGTCACCGGCCTGCAACGAGAAGTTGGCGGCCATGTGCTGGATCATCGGCACGATCGGGTTAAGCATCAGGCTGCTGTTGCCATCCTGTACGACCTTGCCGTTGATGGTCAGGCGAATACCGATATCGGTCAGGTCCGGGTAGGTTTCGGCAGACACGAAAGGAGCGATGACTGCAGCTCCGTCGAAACACTTGGCCAGTTCCCATGGCAGCCCTTTTTCGCGCAGACGCGACTGCACGTCACGCAAGGTCAGGTCCAGGCCCGGAGCAAAGCCACTGATGGCGTCGAGCACTTCTTCGCGGGAAGGGTTCTTGCTCAGCGGCTTGCCGATCAGGACGACGATTTCGGCTTCGTAATGCACGGAACCGCGATCTGCCGGAATGCTGAACCCGCCTTCCAGAGCAACCACGGAGCTGCCGGGTTTCATGAACAGCAACGGCTCGGTCGGGACCGGATTGCCCAGTTCCTTGGCGTGTTCGGCATAGTTACGACCGATACAGACCACTTTGCCCAGCGGGAAGTGGATGCTCGTTCCATCGACATATTTGTGCTGGTAGCTCATGACGTCTCCTGGGTCTGATAATTCTGGCTTCGTTGAATAAGGTGTGTCGGCTGATCAAACAGCAAATATCTTGCCCGGGTTCATGATGCCGTTAGGGTCGAAGACCGCCTTCAGCGCTTTCATGTATTCGATTTCAGCAGGTGAGCGACTGTACGTCAGATAGTCACGCTTGGTCATCCCCACACCGTGCTCGGCAGAAATCGAGCCGTTGTATTTCTCCACTGTCTCGAACACCCATTTGTTGACCTTGGCACAGGTCTGGAAGAACTCGTTCTTGTCCAGATTCTCGGGCTTGAGGATGTTCAGATGCAGGTTGCCATCACCAATATGGCCGTACCAGAGCACTTCAAAGTCAGGATAGTGCTCCGCAACGATGGCATCTATCTCACCCAGGAAAGCCGGCACTTTCGAAACCGTGACCGAAATATCGTTCTTGTAGGGCGTGAAGTGGGAAATGGTTTCGGAGATGTACTCGCGCAGCTTCCACAGGTTCTGCAATTGCTGCTCGCTCTGGCTCATCACGCCATCGAGCACCCAGCCCTGCTCGACACAATGCTCGAAGGTTGCCAGGGCATCGTTGGCCACATCCTCGGTGGTCGCTTCAAACTCCAGCAGCACATAGAACGGGCAAGGCGTGTCGAATGGCGAAGGCACGTCGCCACGGGCCATGACGCGGGCAAACGACTTGTCGGAGAAGAACTCGAACGCCGTCAGGTCAAGCTTGCCGTGGAAAGCATGCAACACAGGCATGATCGAATTGAAATCAGTGGTTCCCAGCACCATCGCGGTCAGGTTGCGGGGCGCACGATCAAGGCGCATGGTTGCTTCGACCACAAAGCCCAGCGTGCCTTCGGCGCCGATGAACAACTGACGCATGTCGTAGCCGGTGGCGTTCTTGATCAGGTCCTTGTTCAGTTCCAACAGGTCGCCCTTACCGGTGACGACCTTGAGGCCCGCGACCCAGTTGCGAGTCATTCCGTAGCGAATGACCTTGATCCCGCCAGCATTTGTGCCGATATTGCCGCCAATCTGGCTGGAGCCCGAAGAAGCGAAATCCACCGGGTAATACAGACCGTTATCCTGAGCCAGAGTCTGCAACTGCCGGGTGATCACGCCGGGCTGACAAACGGCCGTACGCTCCGTGACATTAAGCTCCAGGACCTGATTCATGTAGTCGAACGAAACCACCACTTCGCCATTAGCCGCTACCGCTGCGGCTGAAAGCCCTGTCCGGCCGCCCGAAGGCACCAGCGCCACAAGACGCTCGTTGGCCCAGCGCACGATGGCCTGAACTTGCTCGATGGTCTTGGGAAACACAATGGCCGTGGGGGCGGGCGTGAACTGCTTGGTCCAGTCCTTGCCGTAGGCTTCGAGAGAACCGCTATCGGTCAACACCTTGCCTGGCTCGACCAGGGTTTTTAGCTCATCAATCAAAGCGGGATTGGTCATGGACGCAACTCTCGAACAATTCATGGGCATCCTGAGATCGGTTCACGTTCGGGAATGGGGTTTCGCGGGGTGCATATGCTAGCATACGCCCCCCGCGAATCGTGCCTACGGCCGATCCGGCCCTCCTGCCATTTTTCCCCGGGACACAGGTTTACGCAGATGAGCAAGACTTCCCTCGACAAGAGCAAGATCAAGTTCCTTCTTCTCGAAGGCGTCCACCAATCCGCCGTTGACGTCCTCAAGGCCGCCGGCTACACCAGCATCGAGTACCACACCAAGTCTCTGCCGGAAGCCGAGCTGAAGGAAAAGATTGCCGACGCCCATTTCATCGGTATCCGCTCGCGCACCCAGTTGACTGAAGAGCTGTTCGACAGCGCCAAGAAACTGGTCGCCGTCGGTTGCTTCTGCATCGGCACCAACCAGGTTGACCTCGACGCAGCGCGTGAGCGCGGTATCGCGGTGTTCAACGCCCCGTACTCCAACACTCGCTCCGTAGCCGAGCTGGTGCTGGCCGAGGCCATCCTGCTGCTGCGCGGCATCCCGGAAAAGAACGCTTCCTGCCACCGTGGCGGCTGGATCAAGAGCGCGGCCAACTCCTTCGAGATCCGTGGCAAGAAACTGGGCATCATCGGCTACGGCTCGATCGGTACTCAATTGTCGGTACTGGCTGAAGGCCTGGGCATGCAGGTCTACTTCTACGACACCCTGACCAAGCTGCCGCTGGGCAACGCCACTCAGGTTGCCAGCCTGACCGAGCTGCTGGGCCTGGCCGACATCGTGACCCTGCACGTTCCGGAAACCACTGAAACCCAGTGGATGATCGGCGAGAAAGAAATCCGCGCCATGAAGAAGGGCAGCATCCTGATCAACGCCGCTCGCGGCACCGTGGTCGAGCTGGATGCCCTGGCAGACGCGATCAAGGACAAGCACCTGATCGGCGCTGCAATCGACGTGTTCCCGGTGGAGCCTCGCTCCAACGACGACATCTTCGAGAGCCCGCTGCGCGGCCTGGACAACGTGATCCTGACCCCGCACATCGGCGGCTCCACTGCCGAAGCCCAGGCCAACATCGGTCTGGAAGTTGCGGAAAAACTGGTCAAGTACAGCGACAACGGTACTTCGGTTTCCTCGGTCAACTTCCCGGAAGTGGCTCTGCCTGCTCACCCTGGCAAGCACCGCCTGCTGCACATCCACGAAAACATTCCGGGCGTGCTGAGCGAGATCAACAAGGTGTTCGCGGAAAACGGCATCAACATCTCCGGCCAGTTCCTGCAGACCAACGAGAAAGTCGGCTACGTGGTCATCGACGTGGACGCCGATTACTCGGACCTGGCACAAGAGAAGCTGCAACAGATCAAAGGCACCATCCGTAGCCGCGTTCTGTTCTGATTAACGGCCATGTCCCTGTAGGGGCGAATTCATTCGCGAAGCAATTTCGCGGATAAATCCGCTCCTACTTGACGTTGATCGTGATCTTCTTCGACTCGACCGTCGGATTCAGCGGGATATGCGACTTGTCACCCAACAGCAACTGAAGGGTGTGGCTACCCGGCGGCAGGCTCAGTACGGTTTCAGTCTGGCCCTTGCCGAAGTGGCGGATATTGTCGGTGGTCGGTAGCGGAGCATTCGCTGCAGGTTCATCCTTTACATCGATCAGCAAATGATGATGGCCAGTCTCGGGTATATCGACACCTGCTGGTGCAACACCCATCCCTTTCAGACCAAACTGCACCTTGAACGGCGACGTCACGGTTTCTCCGTCCTTGGGCGAGATGATGTAAACCTCCGCGCCCGCAGGCGAAGCGGTACGCGGGATATCGGCCGCATGAATAAAGGTCGACGCTGCCAGCAACAGACCTGCGAGGGCAGTTCTGGAAAATAGGGATGTCATGATCTCTCCGGGCGTTTATGAGACTACCTATCGGACCTGAACCCATGCCTTCGGTTCAGCACAGTTCTTTACGATAGCCCTCCACCCGGGAGAATGGGGTTCATGACACAGATTTCATGAAGCCGGACGGCCTCAGAGAAACAGTTCGTTGCCCCGACGCCGGAACCAGCCGGTCAAGGACAGCCGCTCGCGGGTGGCAGGCAGCACTTCATGGGGGATATCGCCGGACAGGAACACCACCAGACAACCGCCTGCAGGCTGGACGTCATAGGTCACGTCACCCTTGAGGTACATGCGCAATTGCCCGCCATGCTCGGGCAGCCAGGCCTGATTCAGATAGAGCACGGCCGAGACCATGCGCTTGTCATCATCACGAAAACGATCCACATGCTTGAGGTAGAACGCCCCTGGCGGATAAAGGGCGAAATGGCTTTCGTAATCTTCCAGCCCCAGGAACAGACCGCGATTGAGCGCCAGACGCAAGCTGTCCATCAACTCCAGATAGCGGTCGCTGCACTCGGCCTGCCCCGCCTCAAGCCACTGGATATGGTCGCCGCGAATACCTTCGCGCACTTCCTGCGCAAGCCCTCGTCCGACACCGGCAGGCTCAAGCTCACCCTCGGCTGCACGTCGATGGCACTCTTGTGCCAGTTCGCGGGTCAGACCTTCGGGCAGGAAAATATTCTGCTGCGACCAGCCATTGGCGGCCAGGTCGTCGACGATTCGCAACAGGAGTGGGTGATCGGGAGATATGCGCATGGCGTGCATAGTATCCATAAGCCCCTGAATTCGACAGAGGCGTGTATGTCGCACGGTCATGTGCGGGTGTTTTCATGCAACAAGGGCAGTCATAACTCGACAAATCCCCGTGAACACCCCGAGAATAGCGACCTGCCGACAGGAGTCCCGAATGCGTCGTTTGTTTGTTTTGCTGTTGATGTTCTGCGCCTTGCCCGCCTGGGCAGACGGCCACGATCAGTTGTACAAGGCCGCCGGCTGGCCAGAACAGCGCGCGCATTTCAACGATGCCATCAAGGCGGCTCAACAACGCTACCGCGAAAATCTGCCGCCAGCGGTATTTCAGGCATTGGTCAATAACAGCAACCAGCGCTTTGCACCGCAGGCCATGGATCAGCGGGCAGAAAAGCGCCTGCGTGAAAGCCTTAAAGACCCGGCACCTGCGCTGCGATTCTTCCAGTCCCCGCTGGGACGCAAGATCGTCAAGGCAGAGTTGACTGCAACCCGCGCGGACCAGTTGGCCAAGCACGCTCAGGGACTGCCCCAGATCGAAGCCGACGCCACACGCCAGTTGTTGATCGGCCA
Source organism: Pseudomonas serbiensis (assembly GCF_030580745.1). NCBI lineage: Bacteria > Pseudomonadati > Pseudomonadota > Gammaproteobacteria > Pseudomonadales > Pseudomonadaceae > Pseudomonas > Pseudomonas serbiensis. Next base: position 21,606 of record NZ_JAUQOO010000035.1, on the reverse strand, counting down.
CCTGGCCCAGGCGCTGCCCGCCAAGCAGGCCGGCGCAGAAGTCAGCCTCGCCATTGCCGGCGTGGCAGCCGACAGCCTGAGCCAGATGATTCCGGGCCTTCTGGGCGGCGGACAGGCACAAGGCATGCTTGAAGGGCAGCGCGAACGCCTGATGGCGCAGATCAGCGCAGACCTGAACAACACGCTGCTGTACGTCTACCGCGACTTGTCCGATCCGGAACTGGAAGAGTTTTCGAGTTTCGCTGAATCAACGGAAGGCCGGGCCTATTATCAGGCAGCCCTGGCCGCGATCCGCGCAGGGCTTGCAGTCGGGCAAAGCACCTCCAGCCTGGCACCAGCCATGTAATCTCCCGCGCTCAATCCATGCGCCCTTTCAGAAACTCGAAATATCGCGCCCGGAACTCCGGCATTTCATTGGCCAGATGATGCCGCGCCTTGCCGAGCATCAGGATCTGCGGCTCACTGAACTTGGCCTTGAGCACCGTCAGATTGTGATTCCAGTCAACCGTCATGTCCGCATCGCCCTGAATGATCAGCGGGCTGCGCGTACTGCGCGGCGCACGCTCGATCTGCACGATCCAGCGCGACAAGGCTCCCACCCAGGCGGTCGGCAGACGGCGCGGCTGCAATGGGTCGGCCAGCAGGAATGGCAGGAAAGCCGGAGCATTGGTGTTCTCGGAAAACCGCCGGGCAATGCCGTCCACAAAAGGCTTGAGCATGTAATAACTGAGCTTTGACCAACCCCAGGCACGAGGCCGAACCAGTGGCGACAAGAGAATCGCCTTGCCCTGCGCCGGGCTGTCATTGCCCTGATTGAGCAAATGGTCGATCACGATTGCCCCACCAGTGCTTTGTCCGCACAGATGCCAGGGCTGTGGCAGGTTCAGGCTCTCGGCCTCCAGCAGCAAACGCTGCAATACCGCCTGATACTCGGCAAAGTCATTGATGCTCGCCCTGCTGCCGCTGGACAGCCCATGCCCCGGCAAGTCGCAGGAAATCACGGCAAAACCCTGGGACAGCGCCCATTCGATCACGTACCGATACAGGCCCATGTGGTCATAGAAACCATGGAACAGAAACAGGGTTGCCACAGGCTGCTCGGGCAACCAGACCTGCCCGACAATCTCATACCCCCCGACATCCAGGCGCCCGAGCCAGCTGCGTATGACATTCTCGCCACCAAGCCCCGCCAGGCCATAGAAACGCTGATAGAGCTGCCCATCCAGAGAGAGCGATTCCATCGCACTCAGCGGTGACAGCGTGGCGCGTAATTGATCAGGGTCAAACGTTGCAGACATAAGGCTTCCAGATTCCGACATGACCTTGAAAAGACAGTGTAGCGATATTCATCTGTCTGCTCGGGCGTGGCAAGCTACGCCACCCTAAATAGAAACGTCTGTCATGAAAGCCTCACAGCGCCGCAACCTGTTTGCCTGCTTGTTCGTCCTGATCTGTGCGGCTGGATTGTGGATGGCCCATGACTGGTTTCAGAGCCGCTACATGCGTACTTTCAGTGATCAGACCGCCCTGTTCACTGGCGATAGCCTGAGCCTTCCACCCGAACTGGCTGGCAAGGGACGTATTCGTCTGGTGCATTTCAAGGACCCGTCCTGCCCATGCAATGTCGGTAACCAGCAGCATCTGTCTGAGTTGATCGAGCACTTCGGTGGCGACAAAGGCGTGGATTTCTATGTCGTGCAGAAGCCCGGTACGCCCGAACCGTCGTCACAAACAGCCGATACGCTCAAAACACTGAGCACGCTTGCGGGTGCCGAAAAAATCACCGTCAGCCCGGCAGTCGCCATCTGGGATCGCGACGGCAAACTCGCGTATTTCGGGCCTTACAGCGAGGGGCTGACCTGCAACTCCGGCAACAGCTTCATCGAGCCGATCCTGCACGCCCTGCTCGACGGTCGCAACGTGAACAGCACAAACACCATGGCCGTGGGCTGTTACTGCGCCTGGCAATAAATATCCCGAGTGCCCATCCGTTCATGTAGAGACCGTTTTGCCCTGTTGCGGCGGCCTGTTCGCGAATGAATTCGCTCCACAGGGCGGTGTGGGAGCGAATTCATTCGCGAAAACCATCCACTCCTGTAGCCTGCACATCCCCTGCCCGAGCCTTTCATAGGGAAGTTTTAATGAAGCGCATCCTTGCCATTCTCGCCATTCTCATCGCACTGCTTGCAGCAGCCGCTGGCTGGTATATCCATAGCAAACAGCCGGTGCGAGACGGCGAAATTGCCATGACACATTTGCAGGCGCCGGTCAGCGTGCGCTACGACGAACGCGGCGTGCCGCATATTCGGGCCGAGAACGAAGCGGACATGTATCGCGCCCTCGGCTACGTCCATGCGCAGGACCGCCTGTTCCAGATGGAGATGCTGCGCCGTCTGGCACGAGGCGAACTGGCCGAAATCCTGGGGCCCAACCTGATCGGAACCGACAAGATGTTCCGCAGTCTGCGCATACGCGAACACGCCGATGCGTACGTCGCCCGCCAGAACCCGCAAGCCCCGTCCTGGAAAGCGCTGCAAGCCTACCTGGATGGCGTCAACCAGTATCAGGACACCCACGCAAAACCGATGGAGTTCGATGCACTGGGTATCCCGAAACGCCCTTTCACGGCTGAGGACACCCTGAGCATCGCCGGCTACCTGGCCTACAGCTTTGCTGCGGCCTTTCGGACCGAACCACTGCTGACCTATGTGCGCGACGAACTCGGCCCGCAGTACCTGAAGGTTTTTGATCTGGACTGGCACCCTCAAGGCATGCTCGATCAAAAACCAGCCCTGTCCAGTGCCGACTGGAAAGACCTCAACACCCTCGCGCAACTAAGCCACGAAGCTGTCGCAGCCGCCGGCCTGCCACAGTTTGAGGGCAGCAATGCCTGGGCAGTGTCCGGCAGCCGTACCCAAAGCGGCAAACCCTTGCTTGCGGGCGATCCGCACATCAGTTTTTCAGTGCCGTCCGTATGGTACGAAGCACAACTCTCCGCACCGGGCTTTGAGTTGTACGGCCATTATCAGGCCCTCAACCCGTTCGCGTTCCTTGGCCACAACATGGACTTCGGCTGGAGCCTGACCATGTTCCAGAACGACGACGTGGACCTGATTGCCGAAAAGACCAACCCCGAAAACCCGAACCAGGTCTGGTATCAGGGCAAATGGGTGGACATGACCAGCACCGAACAACAGATCAAGGTCAAGGGCCAGCCAGATGCAGCACTGACCCTGCGCCAGTCGCCCCACGGCCCGATCGTCAACGATGTGGTGGGCAAGAACGGGGGCAAGGCTCCCATTGCCATGTGGTGGTCGTTCCTGGTGTCGGAAAACCCGGTACTCGATGGTTTCTATGAAGCCAACCGCGCCAACACACTGGAAAAAATGCGGCATGCCTCCGAGAAGATCCAGTCGCCGGGCCTTAACATTGTCTGGGCCAACAATCAGGGCGATATCGGCTGGTGGGCGGCAGCACAACTGCCGATCCGGCCTGAAGGGGTCAACCCCGCCTACATTCTGGATGGCAGCACGGCGCAGGCCGACAAGCTTGGCTTCTACCCGTTCAGCGCCAACCCGCAGGAAGAAAACCCGGCGCGTGGCTATATCATCTCGGCCAACTTCCAGCCGCTGTCGCCGACCGGCATGCAGATTCCGGGCTATTACAACCCGGCCGACCGCGGGCAGTACCTGAACAGGCAACTGAGCGACCCGGCGATCAAGTGGGATCTGAACAACAGCAAGGCGCTGCAACTGGGCACTCGAACCGACTACGCCCAAAACATCCTGACGCCATTGATTCCGGTTCTGCGCAGCGAGATCACCGATCCGGAAGAACTGGCACTGGTGGAGCGCCTGGCTCAATGGAAAGGCGATTATCCGGTCGATTCTGTAGGCGCAACCCTGTTCAGCCAGTTCCTGTTCGACCTGACGGAAGAAACCTTTCACGACGAACTGGGTGACGGCTTCTTTGAAACCCTGACCACATCACGGGTGCTTGATGCGGCCCTGCCACGTCTGGCAGCCGATGCGAATTCACCCTGGTGGAACAATCGCCATTCACCGCATACCGAGAGTCGCGCCAATACAGTCAAGGTTGCGTGGCGCGCCAGTGTTTCGCACTTGAAATCCATGTATGGCAACAACCCGGACGAGTGGGTGTGGGGCAAAGTGCATACCCTGACCCATGGTCATCCGCTGGGTTCGCAAAAGCCGCTGGACCGCATATTCAATGTCGGCCCTTATGCTGCGCCGGGCAGCCATGAGGTTCCCAACAACCTCTCGTCACGCCTGCGCACGGCGCCATGGCCGGTCAATTACGGCCCATCGACCCGTCGCCTGATCGACTTCGCCGACCCGGCCCACAGCCTGGGTATCAACCCGGTCGGACAAAGCGGCGTGCCGTTCGACAAGCATTATTCGGATCAGGCCAAGGCGTACATCAATGGCGAGTATGTGCCACAGCGCTTCAGCGAGAAGGACGTTGAGGAGCATACCGAGGGGCTGTTGAAGCTGGTGCCGGGGAAATAACCGGGGAGCGGATTCATTCGCGAATGGCCTCAATGCCTCTTCGCGGATGAATCCGTTCCTACGGGTCAGGCAGTACGCGGCTTGTAGGTATCGGCAGCGCTTTCTTCGATGGCCTGCTGGATGGCGCGCTTGCGGCGCTCCTCGGCCCTGCGGGTGAAGTACCAGACCAGGAAAGTCACCAGCGAAACAGCCAGCAGGATCAGGCTGGCCACTGCGTTGATTTCCGGCTTCACGCCCAAGCGCACAGCAGAAAACACTTCCATCGGCAATGTCGTCGAGCCCGGCCCGGATACGAAGCTGGCCAGTACCAGATCGTCCAGCGACAGGGCAAAGGACATCATGCCGCCCGCGGCCAGCGATGGCGCGATCATCGGGATGGTGATCAGGAAAAACACCTTCCACGGCCGGGCGCCCAGGTCCATGGCCGCTTCTTCGATGGACAGGTCCAGCTCACGCAGACGCGACGACACCACCACTGCGACATAGGCCGAGCAGAAGGTGGTGTGGGCGATCCAGATGGTGACGATGCCACGCTCCTGCGGCCAGCCGATCAACTGCGCCATGGCCACGAACAGCAGCAACAGCGACAGACCGGTAATGACTTCCGGCATGACCAGCGGTGCAGTGACCAGCCCGCCAAAGACCGTACGGCCCTTGAAACGCGAGATTCGGGTCAGGACAAAAGCCGCCATGGTACCCAGCGCAACAGCGGCAATCGCTGTATAGAGCGCGATTTCCAGCGAGCGCCATACCGAGCCCATCAGTTGGGTATTGTCCAGCAGGCCGACATACCACTTGACCGACCAGCCACCCCAGACGGTTACCAGCTTGGAGTCGTTGAACGAGTAGATGACCAGGATGACCATCGGCGCGTAGATGAACAGCAGGCCAAGGATGAGCATCAGGTTCGAGAATCGAAAGCGGTTCATACCTTGCCCTCCAGTTCTTTAGCCTGGCTACGGTTGAACAGAATGATGGGCACGATCAATACCAGCAGCATGATTACCGCCAGCGCCGAAGCAACCGGCCAGTCACGGTTGTTGAAGAACTCTTGCCACAGGACACGCCCGATCATCAGGGTTTCCGGGCCACCCAGCAGTTCAGGGATCACGAATTCGCCCACTACCGGAATGAACACCAGCATGCAGCCCGCAATCACGCCGTTCTTGGAGAGCGGCACAGTGATTTTCCAGAAGCTGTTGAAGGTACTGGAACCCAGATCCGATGCGGCTTCCAGAAGGCTCGGGTCGTGTTTGACCAGGTTGGCGTACAGCGGCAGGATCATGAACGGCAGGTAGGAATAAACCACACCGATGTAGACCGCCAGGTTGGTATTGAGGATCTGCAACGGCTCGTCGATCAGGCCCAGCCACATCAGGAAGGCGTTGAGCAGCCCGTTGTTGCTGAGGATGCCCATCCAGGCATAGACGCGAATCAGAATCGCCGTCCAGGTCGGCATCATGATCAGCAGCAACAGCACGGTCTGCATGTCCTTGCGGGCGTTGGCGATGGCGTAAGCCATGGGATAGCCGATCAACAGGCACAGCAAGGTGCTGAAGAATGCCATCTTCAGCGAGCCCAGATAGGCCGAGATATAGAGATCATCACCGCTCAACAGCGTGTAGTTGGCCAGATTCAGGACCAGTTGCAGCTTGTCCTCGGCGTAACTGAAGATCTCGGTATACGGTGGGATCGCCACATCCGCCTCGGCGAAGCTGATCTTGAGAACGATCAGGAACGGCAAGGCGAAAAACAGAAACAGCCAGAGAAACGGCGCACCAATGACCAGTTGCCGGCCATTGGGCGTGATGCGCTGGAGCGCACGTTTGATCTTGCGGATTTTCATGAGCGCAGTACCACGCCGCTGTCGTCTTCCCACCACACGTAGACTTCATCGCCCCAGGTGGGCCGGGTGCCCTGGCGCTCGGCGTTGGCGACGAAGGACTGCACCAGCTTGCCGCCGGGCAACTCGACATGGAATACCGAGTGGCCGCCCAGATAGGCGATGTCATGTACCTTGCCGCGCGACCAGTTGTGCTCGAAGGTCGGCTGTTCAGTGGTGATCAGCAGTTTTTCCGGGCGCAGTGCATACGTGATGTGCTTGTCTTCCACCGACGTGGTCACGCCGTGCCCGATATAGATCTGGCGCTCAAGGTCGGGACTCCGAATCAGCGCATAGCCTTCCATGTCCTCGATCACCTCGCCCTCGAACAGATTGACGCTGCCGATGAACTCGCAGACCAGTCGGCTGGTAGGCGTTTCGTAGATGTCGATAGGGCTGCCGATCTGGGCGATCCAGCCCAGGTGCATGATCGCGATGCGTGCGGCCATGGTCATGGCCTCTTCCTGATCGTGGGTCACCATCACACAGGTCACGCCAACGCGCTCGATGATCTCCACCAGTTCCAGTTGCATCTGCGAACGCAGCTTCTTGTCCAGCGCGCCCATGGGCTCGTCGAGCAGCAGCAACTTGGGCTTCTTGGCCAGCGAGCGGGCCAGGGCCACGCGCTGACGCTGGCCACCGGAAAGCTGATGCGGCTTGCGCTTGGCGTACTGGGTCATGTGTACCAGCTTGAGCATCTCGGCCACACGGGCTTCGATCTCTTCCTTGGGCAGCTTGTCCTGCTTGAGGCCGAAGGCGATGTTGTCGGCCACGGTCATGTGCGGGAACAGCGCGTAGGACTGGAACATCATATTGATCGGACGTTCGTAGGGCGGCATGTCGGTGATGTCGACGCCGTCCAGGAAGATACGCCCCTCGGTCGGGCGCTCGAAACCGGCCAGCATGCGCAGCAATGTGGACTTGCCTGACCCGGAACCGCCGAGCAGGGCGAAGATCTCGCCCTTGTTGATTTGCAGGGACACATCGTCCACGGCAACCGTCTCGTCGAACTTTTTCGTGACTCGATCGATCCTGACCAGAACCTCTGTGGGTTGCTGACCGCCTTCGATGGCTTTCTTGTAGGCGCCGGAGGCAACTGGCATGGGTGAAACTCCCAACAAATAGGTATGCAGCCCGACCCGTGCGGTCGGGCGCTGGATTTTTTATTTCCCCGACTTGACCTTGGTCCAGCTGCGGGTCATCAAACGTTGCACCTTGGGTGGCAACTCACTATTCACGAACAGCCTGTCCAGCACTTCCTGAGGCGGGTAGACCGCTTCATCGGTGCGAATGTCCTGATCCATCAGATCACCGGACGCCGGTGTCGGGTTGGCATAACCGACTTCATCACTGACTTTGGCGATCACCGCAGGATCAAGCAGATAGTTGATGAAGGCGCTGGCTTGCTTGACGTTTCTGGAGTCAGCCGGGATAGCCAGCATGTCGAACCAGAGATTGCCGCCCTCCTTGGGAATGGCGTAGGCAATCTTCACGCCTTTGTCCGCCTCTTCTGCACGGTCGCGAGCCTGGAAGACATCGCCCGAAAAACCGGCCGCAACGCAGATATCGCCGTTGGCCAGATCGGTAATGTATTTGGATGAATGGAAATAGGTGACATAAGGACGTACCGCCAACAGCTTGGCTTCAGCCTTCTTGTAATCGGCTTCCTTGGTGCTGTTGGGGTCCAGGCCCATGTAGTTGAGCACGGCCGGAATCATTTCATCGGCTGAATCGAGGAACGCCACGCCGCAACTGGAGAGTTTCTTGATGTTCTCGGGCTCGAACAGCACGGACCAGGAGTCGATCCTGTCGACACCCAGCGCTGCCTTTACCTTCTCGACGTTATAACCGATGCCATTGGTGCCCCACAGATAAGGCACGGCGTACTGGTTGCCCGGATCGTTCTTCTCCAGACGCTTGAGCAGCGCAGGATCGAGGTTCTTGTAGTTGGGCAGCAGCGACTTGTCGAGCTTCTGGAACGCTCCAGCCTTGATCTGCTTGCCCAGGAAATGGTTGGACGGCACTACCACGTCGTAACCGGTACGCCCGGCCAGCAGCTTGGCTTCCAGGGTTTCGTTGGAGTCGAATACGTCGTACAACGGCTTGATGCCGGTCGTGGTTTCAAAATCCGCCAGAGTGGTCTTGCCGATGTAATCGGACCAGTTGTAGATGTGTACGGTGGACTCAGCCTGAGCACTGGTAGCCATTGCCAGAACCGCAACAGCGAGCATCGATTTGGCCAATAAAGAAATAGACACGTAAACAATCCTTTTCAGTATGGGGTCTGGCGCCCGTATCGGTGAGCTGAAAAATGGGTCGGCAACTTACCGTTGATGACTGCAAATCGCAAAGAACTTTATATGACACACCGCCCGCAGGAGCGGATTCATCCGCGAAAGCTCTTGTTCAGACGCCGCAATTGCATTGAATGAAAAGAGCTTCGCGAATGAATTCGCTCCTACCGGAAGGCGGTTACTTGCCCGATTTGATCTTGGTCCAGCTGCGGGTCAGGATCCGCTGGGTAGCAGCAGGCAAGTCAGCAATTGCATAGAGCTTGGCCTGTACGTCTGCAGGTGGATAGACACCCGGATCGCTGGTGATTTCCTTGTTGACCAGCGCAGTCGCTGCCGAGTTACCGTTCGGGAAACGTACTTCGTTGGTGATTTCAGCCATGATTTCCGGCTTCATCAGGAAGGTCATGAACTTGTAGGCGCCGTCGACGTTCTCGGCATCCTTGGGGATCGCGACCATGTCAAAGAAGCTGCCAGCACCTTCTTTCGGAATGTTGTAGCTGACCTTGACCTTGCCACCCGCTTCTTCCGCACGCGCCTTGGCCTGATAGATATCACCCGAGTAGCCGACCGCTACACAGATGTTGCCGTTGGCCAGGTCGGAGATGTACTTGGAGGAGTGGAAGTAGGCAATCGAAGGACGAATCTTCAGGAACAGCGCCTCGGCTTCGGCGAGTTGCTTCTTGTCCTGGGAGTCGGTCGGGTAGCCAAGGTAATGCAGGGCGATCGGCAACATTTCGGTTGGCGAATCGAGGAAGCTGATACCGCAGGACTTCAGCTTGGCTGCGTTTTCAGGCTTGAACAGCAGATCCCAGGAATTGACCGGCGCATCGGCACCCAGAGCAGCCTTGACCTTCTCGGGGTTGAAGCCGATACCGATCGAGCCCCACATGTACGGGAAAGCGTGCTTGTTGCCCGGGTCGCTGACCGAAACGGCCTTGAGCAGGTCCTTGTTCAGGTTGCCGTAGTTGGGCAGCTTGGACTTGTCCAGTTCCTGATAGACGCCAGCCTTGATCTGCTTGGCCAGGAAATTGTTGGACGGCACAACGATGTCATAACCGGACTTGCCCGCCAGCAGCTTGGCTTCCAGTGTTTCGTTGCTGTCGAAAACGTCGTAGACAACCTTGATGCCAGACTCTTTCTCGAACTTGGCAACGGTATCCGGTGCGATGTAATCGGACCAGTTATAGACGTGCAGCACTTTGTCATCGGCCTGTGCAGTTGCGGCCACCACGCCCATGAGGGACAAGGCGAGAAGGGTCTTGCCAAATTTTTTCATGCGTACAGCTCCAATGTTTTATCACTGACCGTTAGATTAGCGGCTTCTAGCCATTAGTCTGGCAAGTTCCGGTTCGCGCTTTCAAGCCGACTTTCACCACACAACCCAGGAATTCCCGTCGTAGCGAATTCATTCGCGAAGCTTTCGCGGATAAATCCGCTCCTACAGTGCTGCCAGCGTCAGATTCAGGCACTTTCGCGCCTTCTCGATCAACTCATCGATTTGCGCAAGACTGATGACCAGAGGTGGCGCAATGATCATGGTATCGCCCACGGCCCGCATGATCAGGCCATTGTCGAAACAAAAGGTTCTGCAAATCATGCCAACGCCCTTGTCGGCATAACGCTCACGAGTGGTCTTGTCTTTCACCAGCTCGATTGCACCCAGCAGACCAACACCCCGAACCTCTCCTACCAGGGGATGATCGTTCAACTCGCGCAGTCGCTTTTGCAAGTATGGTGCCGTTTCCGCTTTAACCCTTTCGACGATTTTCTCTTCGCGCAGGATACAGATGTTTTCCAGCGCAACAGCCGCCGCCACAGGATGCCCGGAATAGGTAAAACCATGGTTGAAGTCGCCGCCTTCATTAAGCACTGCGACGATTTCATCGCGTACGACGAGGCCGCCCATCGGCACATACCCCGAGGTCAGGCCCTTGGCAATGGTCATCATGTCCGGCTTGAGGCCGTAGAAATCGCTACCGAACCACTCACCTGTACGACCGAAGCCACAAATCACCTCATCGGTCACGAACAGGATGTCGTACCTGGCCAGGATTTCCTTGATCTTCGGCCAGTAGCTATCCGGCGCGACGATCACACCGCCCGCGCCCTGGATTGGCTCGGCAATGAACGCCCCGACATTTTCCACGCCCAGTTCGAGAATCTTCTTCTCCAGTTGCTCGGCAGCCCAGATACCGAACTCGTCAGGCGTCATGTCGCCGCCTTCACCAAACCAGTACGGCTGGGGAATATGCACCACACCCGGGATCGGCAGATCGCCCTGCTCGTGCATGTAGGTCATGCCGCCCAGGCTGGCACCGGCAACGGTCGAGCCGTGATAGCCATTGACCCGGCTGATGATGGTTTTTTTATTGGGCTGGCCTTTGATTGCCCAGTAATGGCGGACCATGCGCAGCATGGTGTCGTTGCCTTCGGAGCCTGAGCCGGTAAAGAACACATGACTCATGCCCGCAGGCGTGATTTCGGAAAGGGCCCTGGCCAGCTCCAGCGCCGGAGGATGGGCCGTCTGGAAGAACAGGTTGTAATAAGGCAGCTCGCGCATCTGTTTGCTGGCAGCTTCCACCAGCTCTTCACGTCCATAGCCGATGGCGACGCACCACAGGCCGGACATGCCGTCCAGAATCCTGTTGCCTTCGCTGTCCCACAGATAAACGCCTTCGGCGCGCGTGATGATGCGCGGGCCTTTATCTTTCAACTGTCTGTAGTCGCTGAATGGTGCCAGATGGTGCTCGCTGCTCAAGGCTTGCCATTCCAGGGTTTGAGGGTTCTTGGCACTCATGCAGCGTTCCTATGTCCGGGTTCGATGACAAGACGCCACAGCAGGTTCTGCGGCGTCTGCAGGGCTTAAACAGCGAAGAGCAGAAACTCCCGCTCCCACGAACTGATCACGCGCTTGAAGTTCTCGTGCTCGGCACGCTTGACCGCCACGTAGCCGACGATGAACTTCTTGCCCAGGTACTTTTCGATGGTCTTGCTGTTTTCCATCCGCTCCAGCGCATCCTCGATGGTCAGCGGCAGACGAAGGTTGCGTCGCTCGTAACCGCGCCCGACCACCGGCGCACTCGGGTTCAGCCCTTCAACCATGCCGATGAAGCCGCACAACAGGCTCGCAGCAATCGCCAGATAAGGGTTGGCATCGGCGCCCGGCAGACGGTTTTCCACGCGACGGTTCTGCGGCACGGCATCCGGCACACGCAAGCCCACCGTGCGGTTCTCTTCACCCCATTCGACGTTTACGGGGGCCGAGGTGTCCGGCAGGAAGCGGCGGAACGAGTTGACGTTGGGTGCAAACAGCGGCAACAGCTCGGGGATAAGCTTCTGCAAACCACCGACGTGGTTCAGGAACAACTGGCTCATGGTCCCGTCGTCGTTGGAGAAGATGTTCTTGCCGGTCTTGATGTCGATGATGCTCTGGTGCAAGTGCATCGCACTGCCTGGCTCGCCGGTCATGGGCTTGGCCATGAAGGTGGCGGCCACGTCATGCTTGAGCGCGGCTTCACGCATGGTGCGCTTGAATACCAGGATCTGGTCAGCCAGCGACAAGGCATCGCCATGACGGAAGTTGATTTCCATCTGCGCCGTGCCGTCTTCGTGGATCAGGGTGTCCAGGTCCAGGTTCTGCAGCTCGCACCAGTCGTAGACATCTTCGAATAGCGGGTCGAATTCGTTGGCGGCTTCTATAGAGAACGACTGCCGCCCGGTTTCAGGGCGTCCCGAGCGCCCGACAGGCGGCTGCAACGGATAATCCGGGTCATCGCTGCGCTTGGTCAGGTAAAACTCCATCTCCGGCGCAACAATGGGCTGCCAGCCTTGATCGGCATAAAGCTTGAGGACTTTTTTCAGGACATTGCGCGGCGACAGCTCGATGGGATTGCCTTGCTTGTCGTAGGTGTCGTGAATGACCTGCGCAGTAGGCTCGATGGCCCAGGGCACCAGATACACCGCGTTCTGGTCCGGGCGACAGATCATGTCGATATCGGCCGGGTCCAGCAGCTCGTAGTAGATGTCGTCTTCTACGTAGTCGCCAGTTACCGTCTGCAGCAGCACGCTTTCAGGCAGGCGCATGCCTTTTTCGGCAATGAACTTGTTGGTCGGCGAGATCTTGCCACGGGTGATCCCGGTGAGGTCGGACATCATGCATTCGACTTCGGTGATCTTGTGTTCTTTCAACCAATCGGTGAGCTGGTCGAGGTTGGTACTCATAAATACCTCAGGGGTTGTCGTGTCCTGATCGCAATCAGGCGTTTTTCCGACGCATCGGCGTCACGTTGTACAACTCGTTTCGGCAGGCACGAATAAGCGGTAAGGTGGCATCTGTAACGCTGATCGGGCCGCTATAGTGATACTGTTCGATATCGAAAGGTGGTGCAGCACAGAGCAGATGTCCAGTATGACTGGAACTCATGACAGTGCTGTCGGGTCGCACACAGAGTCTTGTCAGATTCGACGACAGGCCATTAAAGATACTGATATGGCAGGCATGATGACCGCTCTGTATTGCGCGGGGTGTAGAGTCGATCAAGGGAAGGCAAGGCATTGAACCCCCGGTTTTATTGCTCTGTGGGTTGCAATCGAGCTTAGCCTTGTTCATTTTTTTATACAACGCCCCGATAAAAATAGAATACGGGCCTTCCTGATCTTGACTCAGCACTGCTCGAAACAAGGAATACGCGCCCCAAATAGCGGCAAAAATGGCTATATGGCGCAGTTTTAGGGCAACAAAAGGCTCTATTGACTTCATCAAGGCTTTCGGATTGACTGAAACCCGTAATGCTCGATGATTGATATTTTTAACAACAAAGGTGTTGCATCATGTCGGTACCCCCGCGTGCCGTTCAGCTCAACGAAGCGAACGCGTTCCTTAAGGAACATCCTGAGGTTCTGTACGTTGACCTTCTGATTGCAGATATGAATGGTGTGGTGCGTGGCAAACGCATAGAACGCACCAGCCTCCATAAGGTTTACGAGAAGGGCATCAACCTGCCTGCCTCTTTATTTGCCCTGGACATCAATGGCTCCACGGTGGAAAGCACCGGTCTGGGCCTGGATATCGGTGATGCTGACCGAATCTGTTATCCAATCCCCGATACCCTGTGCAACGAGCCTTGGCAGAAGCGCCCTACGGCACAGCTGCTGATGACCATGCACGAACTCGAAGGCGACCCCTTCTTCGCCGACCCGCGTGAAGTCCTGCGTCAGGTAGTAGCCAAATTCGACGAAATGGGCCTGACCATCTGCGCAGCCTTCGAGCTGGAGTTCTACCTGATCGACCAGGAGAACGTGAATGGTCGCCCACAACCGCCACGTTCGCCGATCTCGGGCAAACGCCCGCACTCGACACAGGTCTACCTGATCGACGATCTGGACGAATATGTCGATTGCCTCCAGGACATTCTGGAAGGTGCAAAAGAGCAAGGCATTCCGGCCGACGCCATCGTCAAGGAAAGCGCCCCGGCCCAGTTTGAAGTGAACCTGCATCACGTCGCCGATGCGATCAAGGCATGCGATTACGCGGTTCTACTCAAGCGCCTGATCAAAAACATCGCCTACGACCACGAAATGGACACGACCTTCATGGCCAAGCCCTATCCGGGTCAGGCGGGCAATGGTCTGCACGTCCACATCTCGATCCTGGATCGTGATGGCAAGAACATCTTCACCAGCGAGGATCCCGAGCAGAACGCCGCATTACGTCATGCGATCGGCGGTGTGCTCGAGACCCTACCGGCACAAATGGCGTTTCTTTGCCCGAACGTCAACTCGTATCGCCGGTTCGGTGCCCAGTTCTATGTACCCAACTCCCCGACCTGGGGCCTGGACAACCGTACCGTTGCGCTGCGCGTGCCAACCGGTTCGGCCGATGCCGTGCGTATCGAACACCGCGTTGCCGGTGCCGATGCCAACCCGTATCTGTTGATGGCTTCGGTGCTGGCAGGCGTGCATCACGGCCTGACCAACAAAATCGAGCCGGGCGCTCCGGTGGAAGGCAACTCCTACGAGCAGCACGAGCAAAGCCTGCCGAACAACCTGCGCGACGCACTGCGCGAGCTGGACGACAGCGAAGTCATGGCCAAGTACATCGATCCGAAATACATCGATATCTTCGTGGCCTGCAAAGAGAGCGAGCTGGAGGAGTTCGAGCACTCCATCTCCGATCTTGAGTACAACTGGTACCTGCATACGGTCTGATCCAGACCGCTGCACAAAGCGCCGCAAGCCTTAGGGTCATGCGGCGTTTTTGTTTTTCTTCGCGAATAAATTCGCTCCAACAGGGGTTTTCACTGTTGGAGCGAATTTATTCGCGAAGACCTTAAAAGAGACGCCACTGTACAATGCCGCAGCCCCGCCGCCCCCCCGAGAGCACCCCATGACCCGCACCGTCGCCCTTCGCAAACCCCGAGCACGCAGCCAGGCACGAATCGATTCGATTCTCGATGCTGCACGCACCTTGCTCGCTACCGAAGGAGTGGCCAGCCTGTCGATCTACAGCGTGGCCGAGCGCGCGGAGATACCGCCCTCTTCTGTCTACCACTTCTTTGCCAGCGTCCCGGCATTGCTTGAGGCCCTGACCGCCGATATCCATGCAGCCTTCCGGGCATCGTTGCAGGCGCCTATCGATCATGACCAGCTCAAGGACTGGCGCGATCTGTCACGCCAGGTGGAATTGCGCATGCTCAACATCTATAACGCCGATGCCGCCGCACGCCAGTTGATCCTTGCCCAGCATGGCCTGACCGAAATCAATCAGGCCGACCGCCAGCACGACATCGAACTGGGTCACCTGATGCTTGAAGTGTTCAACCGCCATTTCCCGATACCGGCACTGCCGGACGATGTGGATGTATTCGCCCTGGCGATGGAACTGGGCGACCGTGTCTACGCCCGCTCGATACAACTGCACGACCAGATCACGCCACGCATGGCCGAAGAAGGCATGCGGGTGTTCGACACCTATCTGGGGCTGTACCTGCCGCCATTCCTGCCAAAAAGGCCTCAGCCTCTTTGATCAGGACGTAAAAACCCCGGAGGGTCTGCACCGTCCGGGGCTGGGTGTCACTGAAGATCACAGCTTGGCGATCGACACCTCGGTGGACTTCACGAATGCAATCACTTCGCTGCCCACGGCCAGCTCCAGCTCTTTTACAGAGCGGGTGGTGATGACCGAAGTCACGATACCGGAAGCGGTCTGTACGTCGATTTCAGACAGCACGTCACCCTGTACGATTTCCTTGATGGTGCCTTTGAACTGGTTGCGCACGTTAATCGCTTTGATAGTCATGGTATGCCTTCCTTTTGTGGGATCGGGGTTAATTGGCCCAACGCAATTGCGTGGGCAACGGTGAAACGGGTTCGGGTTCCGGCGGCGATCCCGGAAGGGAAAGCACGCGGTTGAGCACTTCGGTTTCCAGCGCAGCAAGGCGATGCGAGCCACGAGCGCGAGGACGTGGCAGGTCGACCAGAAGGTCCAGCCCAATGCGGCCTTCTTCGATAAGGATCACGCGGTCGGCAATGGCGACTGCCTCGCTGACATCATGGGTCACCAGCAGCACAGTGAAGCCATGCTTGCGCCACAGGTTTTCGATCAGTTGCTGCATCTCGATACGGGTCAAGGCATCCAGCGCGCCCAGCGGCTCATCAAGCAACAGCAGACGTGGCTTGTGGATCAACGCCCGCGCCAGAGCAACGCGCTGCTTCTGACCGCCGGATAAAGCAGCAGGCCATTCATCGGCGCGCTCGGCCAGGCCCACTGCCTCCAGCGCTTCAAGCGCTTGTGGACGCCAGTCACCGCTCAGGCCAAGGCCGACGTTATCGATGATCTTTTTCCAGGGCAGCAAACGCGCTTCCTGGAACATCAGGCGGGTGTCTTCGCGGGCATCGGCCAACGCACCGGAACCTGCCAGCAACTGACCCTCGGTAGGCTTGTCCAGACCAGCCAGCAGGCGCAGCAGGGTACTTTTGCCGCAGCCACTGCGACCGACCACGGCCACGAACTGACCGGCCGGGATATGCAGGTCAATGTCCTTGAGTACGACACGGGAACCGAAAGCTTTCTTCAGGTCCTGAATCGCCAGCGGGATGCCACGCAGCAAATGCGGAGGTTGTTGTTTCAGACTTGTCATGCTGCACCGCCTTTGCTTACTTGATAGGCCGGATGCCAGCGCAGGCACACACGCTCCAGACCACGCGCCGCCAGATCGGCCAGTTTGCCAAGTACGGCATACAACACGATGGCCAGTACCACGACGTCGGTTTGCAGGAATTCACGGGCATTCATGGCCAGATAACCGATACCGGAACTGGCCGAGATGGTTTCGGCCACGATCAACGTCAACCACATGAAGCCCAGAGCAAAGCGCACACCCACAAGGATCGAAGGCATGGCGCCCGGCAGAATCACATGACGGAACAGGCTGAATCCCGACAGGCCATAACTGCGGGACATTTCCACCAGCGCAGGGTCGATGTTGCGAATACCGTGGTACGTGTTCAGGTAGATCGGGAACAAGGTGCCCAGCGCTACCAGGAAAATCTTCGCGGTCTCATCGATACCGAACCACAGAATGACCAGTGGAATCAGCGCCAGGTGCGGCACGTTACGGATCATCTGTACCGAGCTGTCCAGCAAGCGCTCACCCCATTTGGTGAGGCCGGTGATGAAACCCAGGATCAGACCGATACCGCCGCCGATGGCAAAACCGATACCGGCACGCCAGCCGCTGATAGCCAGGTGAGTCCAGATTTCACCGCTGGCAATCAGATTGACGCCCGCCTCGATCACCGCACTTGGCGCGGGCAGAATGCGTGTAGACAGCCAGCCAGCGCTGACCGACAGTTGCCAGATCGCCAACAGCAAGACTGGAAGTGCCCAAGGCGCCAGTCTGTGAATGGTTCGTTGCAAAGCACTAAGGCTCATGGAGTTGTCTCCTCGAAGGGCCTGCCAATCACTGTGCTTTCGCTACAGCAGCGGGAGGTGTCCAGATCACATCAGCAATACGCAGTGGTTTGGGAATCAGCTTGAGCTGGTAGAAGGTGTCAGCGATTTTCTGCTGGGCATCGACGACCTGAGGCGTGATAAACAGCGCGCCGTAGCCTTGGCGTTTCACCGAAGTCAGAGTGATGTCAGCCGGCAGGCCCAACAACGGCGCAACCTGTTTGGTCACTTCCTCAGGGTGAGCCTGAGACCACTCGCCCACAGCTCGAACTTCTTCGACAAGGGCCTGGATCACTTTCGGGTTCTTTTGCGCGTAAGGCTTGGTGGCCAGATAGAACTGATGGTTATCAGCGATACCGGTACCGTTCCTCAGCGTACGTGCCTGCAATTGCTGTTCGGCTGCGGCCTGGTAAGGGTCCCAGATGACCCAGGCATCGACACTGCCACGCTCGAAAGCGGCACGCGCATCGGCAGGCGGCAGGAATACGGTCTGGATATCGGTGTATTTCAGGCCAGCGTCTTCCAGCGCACGCACCAGCAGGTAGTGAACGTTGGAACCCTTGTTAAGGGCGACTTTCTTGCCTTTGAGGTCTTTGACCGAAGTGATCGGTGAATCCTTGGGCACCAGAATCGCCTCGCTGGTAGGCGCTGGCGGCTCATAGGCAACGTAAAGCAGGTCCGCGCCGGCAGCCTGCGCGAAAACCGGAGGCGTCTCGCCGGTGACGCCGAAATCGATGGAGCCTACGTTCAGACCTTCCAGTAACTGCGGGCCGCCCGGAAATTCGGTCCACTGCACTTTCACGCCTTGCTCGGCCAGACGCTTCTCAAGGGAGCCTTTGGCCTTGAGCACCACCAGGGTGCCGTATTTCTGATAACCGATACGAAGGTCTTCAGCCTGGGCCTGGGTAATGGCCCCCAAAGCGACTGCTGCGGCAAACAGAGCGGCCAGGCCTCGACGCAAGATGAGAGTGCGCATGGGGCGCTCCTTTGCTGGGTATTGAATGTTCATGAGGCGAAAACCGCCGTAATGGAGTGACATTAACAGTAGTTTTTTATATCCATAAATCTCATTTATTCATTTGGTTATTCCCAAAACGAATATGAGGTACTTCACTCGCCAATTTCTTTACCACTCCCAATCTTTTTCCATGAACTCGGCAGTGGGCGGCAGGACGGAATGCAGGAATTGCAGGTATTGCTCGAACAGGTCCTTGTTGGGGAGATGGGCGACAAATCCTGTAGTGATGTCGGTGCAATGAATAACGATGATGGAGCGCTTTCGATCAATCGTGACGAAGTTGTGGGTATCCCATGGACGAGTTTCCCGATGATGGATTTTATTCTCCCAATTCAGCAAAGAGCGTGCGGCCCCGATTGAAATGGCGGCGGGGCCGATGAGAAAGAGCAGAGAACCCGTGACGAGGGCGACGCCGAGAAATAGCAGGATGGTGAAAATGGCGATGCCTTTGAAGAGCGGGCCTGCGAAGCTTGGGTAGTAGTCGTAATATTCAAGCAGTGCTTTTTGTGAGGTGACACTGTAGTTGAATATGTTTTTTTGTCTGAAGATGAGGATATAAAAAAATACATTACAGTATAGAAATATAGCGCCGACCATTAGTTCGGGCACATGAATTTGACTTTTCCACCAAGTCAAAAAAGTAAGTAAAAGCCCCCATGCCGTACCAGCGCAAAAGATAAGCACCTGGCCTTCCATTATATCTTTTGGAGTGCCGTTTATAGTCCTTATGGACCAGTCAAATATTTTTTCGCAGTCTTTCAACTCATCAAAATGATAAGCAGCACTTTGTTTTTCGGTATCATTCAGAGACTCGTCACTGAGCGAAGCTTTTTTCTCGCTTTTCATATTGCTTACTTAATCCGGGGTGGGAAGGGTCAATGATTGGGTACGGTGCTCAGCACTCACCAAAAGATGGGGTGTGGTTAATCCATCTGCTGTGCCATTCCCATTCTTGTCGAGTTCTATCTGATAAATGTTTGGGGTGCCGATATTGCGGATAATCACCTTGCGGTGTGGCAAGGAAATCTGCCCCACCATGACACCAACAATATCGTGACTGACAAAACACACTATTCAAAAGCTTGTTGCATCAGGCACCGCGTTTTTCACCACTCCCAGTCTTTCTCCATGAACTCGGCTGTGGGTGGCAGGACCGAGTGCAGGAATTGCAGGTATTGCTCGAACAGGTCTTTGTTGGGGAAGCGGGCTTCAAACCCCACCGTGATGTCCGTTCGATGGGTGATTATCATGGAGCGTTTGCGATCCACCGTGACAAAGTTATGCTCGTTCCAGGGCAGACTTTCTTCATGGTGGATTTTATTCTCCCAATTCAGCAAAGAGCGTGCGGCCCCCAGTGAAATGGCGGCTGGACCAATCAGAAATAGCAGGGAGCCTGTGACGAGGGCCACGCCGAGAAATAGCAGAATGGTGAAGATGGCGATGCCTTTGAAGAGAGGGCCTGCGAAGCTTGGGTAGTGACGAAAGTGCTCGACAGACCCAACCCGGTATGTAATGCGGTAATTAAATATGGTCTTCTGTCTTATTACAAGCACAATCAAGTAGACAAAATACGCTACTGTTGCGCAAGCAAACCCTATAAACAACCCTACACTCTCAGTCAGAGCATCCCACATCAACCATATAAAATAAAGAAAAAGCGAAAGAACCCCAGCTATAACAGAAACCTGAAACCTCATAAACTCCTTCGGAGGGCAATCAATTGTTTTTATACTCCACGCCATTACAGCCGTATCGCTGCTGAAAAGTGTGTTCTGCGCTGTGCGGCAGGCGGCTATGTTATTCATAATATTCTTATTCCGGAAGAGCAAGGGCCAGTGCATTGGCACGGCTTTTTTTACTGACTTCGAGCTGTGTGAGGGTTGAGCCATCTACAACCATACTGCCCTCTTGGCTTAGTTCTATCTGGTAAAGATAGCTTTGAGCTTTTTGCTCTGAAGCACTCACCTCATTCGGATACCAGATTTTCAGCTCGATGTAGGTGGCGTCTTCCCTGAGCGGAACCCAGGTCTGCCAGATGACGTCCTCGCCTGCAGGAAAAATCGGGAAATACAGATCCGGTGATTTATAAGGAGGTCGTTCACTTCCTAGCCTGCCAAACTCCTTGAGAGGAGCAAATTTTCCGCGTTTTTCAAATGCGTCTACGATGGGAGTATCTGCTTCCACTGTGGGCAGAACGCCGAAGGGCCGTGTACTGCTGATCACGTTCAGCTGAACACATTGCCCGCGTAATACCTCAGGCAGACGTATTTGTATCCAGGCACCATTCTGTATAGGTATATCTACATACCCGACTTTACCTATGTACTTCTGTCGGTACTCAACCGTGCTTTTAATTAAAATTTGCGGGCTCAGCTGGATTTCCAATAGAGCGCGCTTTTCTTCGAGCTTTCCTTCCTGGGTATCCGTATGCCGATGTTCAGGCGAGCGCGACCAGCAGCTTTTTCGCAACCACCAACCGACACTGTCCTGTTTGAAATAGTTCAAGACCATGCTGGCGATTAAATAAACGAATCCAGCTATTAAAATACCAATAGTTACCCATGTACTCATTACAAAAAATACGGCAGCTCTAGATAAGGTTAGCCCTGCTATCAACTGAGTTACACCCCCAGCCCCCATTGCAAGAACAGCAAAACCCTTTACAACTAGAGCCGTTTTTTCCTCTGAGGTTCTAGCATTTTTGTGATCGTCCCAAATATCCCAAAGCTCCAACACCGCCGCCGCCACCGCAAACGCCCCCAAAGCCACCACCGTGCTCCTGAACCCGCGAATCGCATCCCCCCAGGCGTTGTTTCCCTGAGCTTTCCAGTAGGCGGAAGAGCGATCCAGAATGCCTATGCTTTTGCCGTCGATCAGCACCGGCGTCGCATTCTTGATCACCGCCCACGGCGCTTCGACAAAAACAGCCATCA